>NZ_JCBCUW010000027.1:0-85920 GCF_059862525.1 Pseudomonas sp. MF08875 | reverse complement strand
AGCGTTGGGATGTGAAACGCGCCAGGCAGCGGGGCGCGGCGGCATTGTGCCTAGTTGCGGGGGAGGATTGAGGGGGGGTGGAGCGTTTAAATATGAGGCCTACATAAATTAGAGAAACGCCCTACACGACCTGTTAGTTAGGTGTTGTAACCGCCAGCACTTCCCCGCCTAAGTGCCCAGGCCTAGGCGGTTAGCAAGGGACCTGTAAATACCCAGCGTGCGTAGGTGTTGGGTAAAGGCTGCTGGTAGCAAACGGGCTCTCCCGCGCGGGGGTACGCAGCCGCCCCACTAGGTGTTGCGCCCGGCACCCTTTACGGCCGAGCGCGGGTCAACCCGCTGGCTACTGAGCGCGCTGCCTGTGCAACTCGGTGTTCAACCAGGTGCCCGCTGGTTGCGAGCCCGTTGGGCAACGCACTTGGTAAGGCTTGCCGCTCATGCTGCTTTGGGTGGCGGCCAGTTCAATAAAATCCTCGGCGCTGTTGATCCGTTTCTTGCCTTCCAGGTAGGTCAGTTTTTTTTGCAAATGCTCGCGCGCCTGCGGGGCCGGGTAGGCGGTGCCGTTGCGCACGAACTGGCAGCCGCTGTGCTCGACAAAGTCCAGCAAGCCTGTGATCTCGGCGCGCACCGGCGGCGCCACCTCGGCCTGGGCGGCGCCCATAACGAGCAGAAGCCCGGCAGCGGCCCCCAGCCGCCATTGTCCCCAGCCACTGTTGAATGCCTGCATGTTCGTTCCTCCGTCAAAAAAATGCCGACTTTAGCCGCTGCATAGCCGCCCGCCAATACCTCCCCCCTATGGGCACCTGGGCCAGCTCCCACAGTGATGAGTGCCCCCAGCCCTGGCGCGCATTTACGCAAAATGCGGCTAACGACTTGCCGATATCGGCTTTTTCGCCCCGCGCGCCGTGCCTACAGTGAGGGCGACTTCAACGGCGGGCCCTGCTCGCCCCGTTTCAGGAATCGTGCATGCCCAGCCTGTCCTTGCGTATCGAACGAATCGACCCGCTCACCCCGCGCATTCGCCGCCTGATCCTGGTGGCGGATGCCCAGCAGCCCCTGCCCGGCTTCACTCCAGGGGCGCACATCGAGATCCAGATTGCGGGCAGCAAGCCCCAATGGCGCGCCTATTCCCTGGTCAACCTGCCGGGCCGCGCCCACTACGAGATCGCCGTACAACTGGAAGAACAGAGCAGCGGCGGTTCGCGCTGGATCCACCAATTGCAGGTCGGCCAGCCGCTACAGGTGCGGGCACCGAAGAATCATTTCCCCTTGGTGACGCAGGCGAGCGACTACCTGTTGATCGCCGGCGGCATTGGCATCACCCCGATGCTGGGCATGGCCCGTGCGCTTGCCGCCGGCCAGCAGCCCTTCACGCTGCACTACGCCGGGCGCGAGGCCCAGGGCATGGCGTACCTGGAAGAAGTCCGGGCCCTGGGCAGCGCCCACTGCTGGATCAGCGGCGGCGACCCGGCGCGGCGCCTGCCCCTGGCCAGCCTACTGGCCACCCCCCACAACGGCCGCCAGCTCTATGTGTGCGGGCCCAAAGCCCTGATCGCCAACGTGCTGCACAGCGCCCGTGAGTTGGGCTGGGACGACAGCCACGTACACAGCGAATTGTTCACCGGCAGCCTCGACGCCACGGGCGATACCGGGTTTGAAGTGGAACTGCGCAGCAGCGGCATCACCCTCCAGGTGCCTGCGGGCAAGAGTGTGCTGGAGGCCATGCTCGACGCCGACCTGGACCCGCTGTTCGATTGCCGCCGTGGCGACTGCGGGGTCTGCGTGGCCCAGGTGCTCGAAGGCAGCGCCGAGCACCGCGACATCTGCCTGTCAGTGCGCGAGCGCAGCGACGGCCGTTTCTGCACCTGTGTCTCGCGCGCCTCCAGCGCTCGGCTGGTGCTCGACTTGTAAGTGCGTGGCCACCCCACGCGCCTGTTTATGGCTGGTTAAAAGGAGACACCATGATTCCCACGAACGAACAGATCGCCGCCCTGGTGCGCGATGACAGCGTGCACAAAAGCGTCTACACCGACCCTCAGTTGTTTGCCCTGGAAATGCAGCGTATCTACGGCCAGGCCTGGATCTACGTGGGTCACGAGAGCCAGGTGAAAAACCCCGGCGACTACCACGCCACCCGCATCGGCGATCAGGACGTGATCCTGGTGCGTGGCGCCGACAAGCGCGTCAACGTGCTGTACAACCGCTGCCCGCACAAGGGCGCCAAGCTGGTAGCCGAAGGCGACGGCAACGTCGGCAAGTTCTTCCGCTGCCCGTACCACGCCTGGACCTTCAAGCTCGACGGCCAGCACCTCTCGGCACCGCTGAAAAACGCCTTCGAGGGCACCTGCTTCAACCCCAGCCACCCGGATTTCTCCATGGTGGGCCTGGCACGGGTCGACAGCTATCGCGGCTTCGTGTTCGCCAGCCAAAGCCCCCATGGGCCGGACCTCAAGGGCTTTCTCGGCGGCGTCATCACCTCCATCGACAATCTCTGCGACCGCTCGCCGGTGGGTGAAGTGGAAGTGGCCGGCGGCATTTTCCGGGTGGTGCAGCGCTCCAACTGGAAGGTCTTCTACGAGAACCTGCACGACACCATGCACGCCCGCGTCACCCACGAATCCTCGGTGGACGCGGCCCGCAGCGAGGCGCAGAGCCTGGGCGAGATGCCGTTCGAGCTGCTCATCATGGACGGCAACGGCGAGCCCTACGACTTCTGGGAAAAACTCGAACTGCGCGCTTACCACAACGGCCATGGCTACATGGAAGCGATCTTCGACCCAGCCGCCGCCGAGCGCGACGAGGTGTCCAAGGCCCACTTCGAGTGCCTGAGCGCGGCCTATGGCGAAGAACGCGCCCGTGCCATCCTGGGCATGAACCGCCACAACACGGTGATCTACGGCAGCGGCTCGCCCCATACCGTGTTCATGCAGTTTCGGATCATCCGCCCGATGGCCGTGGACCAGACCCTGGTGGAAATCCAGACGTTCCGCTGCAAAGGCGCGCCGGATGCGGTGTTCGACCGGGCGCTGACCTACGCCAACGTCATCAACTCACCCTCCTCCAACGTCATGCCCGATGACGTGGAGGTCTACGCCCGTTGCCAGGAAGGCAACATGACCCGCGGCGGCGAATGGATCAGCCAGCATCGTTATGCCGGCACCGACCAGGGGCTGCCCGACGGCGCAATCTCCACCAACGGCACCAGCGAGCTGCCCATGCGCAACCAGTTCGCCGCGTGGAAGCACTACATGACCGCCACCCTGATCGCCAAGGAGAGCACCCATGCTGTTTGATCGCACCTTCGACGTCGCCACGGACAACCTGGCCCCGGCCCACGTGCCCGGCGACACCCTGCGTGAGCTGGAACAGTTCCTCTACCGCGAAGCGCGCCTGCTGGACGAGCGGCGCTTCTGGGAATGGGACCGCTTGTTCACCGACAGCGGCATGTACTGGGCGCCGCAGCAGCACGGCCAGGCCAACCCGTTCGAGCATATTTCGCTGTTCTGGGAAAACCGCATGCTGCGCGAGGTGCGCATCCGCCGCGTGGAAAACCCGCGCAACTGGTCGCAACAACCGCCCACCCGCACCGCCCACCTGGTGGGCAACGTGATGGTCGAAGGCCTCGACCGCCAGGGCCTGCTGGTGGTGAGCGCCTCCTTCCAGGTCAGCGAATGGCGCCTGGTGCAACGCCAATTGGCCGGGCGCTATACCTACAAACTGGCCAGCCAGGAGGGGGGCGGCTGGAAGATCCAGCTCAAGCGCGTCGACCTCATCAACTGCAACGACGTGTTCGCCAACCTGGAGGTATTTGTCTGATGGGGCGCCCGACCGTTCTTGCCCTGCACTACCAGAACGACGTGCTGCACCCCGACGGGCGCATCCGCGTCGGCCTGGCCGCCGACGACCCGGCCCGCGCCACCGTGCTGGACGCGGCCATGCGCCTGCAACACGGCGCCCGCGCCCGGGGCTGGCCGATCATTCATGTGCGCGTGGCCTATCGCCCGGACTACGCCGACCTGGTGCAGAACGCGCCGATCCTGCGCGCCGTGGCGGCCAGCGGTGCGGTGCGCGAAGGCACCTGGGGCGCGCAGTTCCACGACGCCCTGCAACCCTTGGCCAGCGCCACCGAGTTTGTCGTCACCCACACCCGCATCAACGCCTTCTACGGCACGCCCCTGGACACCCTGCTGCGCCAGCTCGACGCACGCCAATTGCTGGTGGCGGGCGTAGCCACCCATTCGGTGGTGGAAAGCACCGTGCGCCATGCCGTCGATTGCGGTTTCGAGGTCACGGTCCTGGCCGATGCCTGCGCCGCCGCCAACCCTGAAACCCACCGCGCAGCGCTGCAGAGCATGAGCCTGATCGCCACCCTCAGCGATGTCGCCAGCACCCTGGGGGATCGGCCATGAAGCCCCTGCCGACTGCCGACCTGCAAGGCCAGGTGGCGATCGTCACCGGCAGCACCCAGGGCCTGGGCACCGACATTGCCCGCCAACTGCTGCGTGCCGGCGCCAGCGTCACCTTGGTGGGACGCAACCGCGACACGGGCGCGGCCCTGGCCGAGGCATTGGGTGAACGCTGCCGTTTTGCAGCCTGCGACGTCGAGCGCGACGACGATATCGATGCCTGCATCGCCGCCACCCTGGCCGCGTTCGGCCGCCTCGACATCCTGGTCAACAACGCCTGCGTGTATGACGACCAGGGGCTGCTGTCGGACCGTGCGCAATGGCTCAAGACCCTCAACGTCAACCTGGTGTCGGCGGCGATCTTCGTGCAAAAAGCCGCGCCCCACATGACGGGCGGCGGCACGGTCATCAACATCGGCAGCACCGGCGGCAAGTTCGGCGCCGCTGGCCGCGCCCTGTACCCAGCGTCCAAGGCCGGGCTCCTGCAACTGACCCGCAACCTCGCGGTGAGCCTGGCGCCGGCGGCGATCCGGGTCATCAGCGTATCGCCGGCCTGGACCTGGTCGCCCTCGGTGGCCAGCCTCAGTGGCGGCGATGTGGCCGTGGCCGACCGGATCGGTGCTACCTTTCACCCGCTCGGGCGCGTGGGCCGCGGCGAGGAAATCGGCCAGGTAGTGGCCTTCCTGTGCAGCCAGGGTGCGTCCTGGATCACCGGCGTCGATATCCCGGTGGACGGCGGTTTCTCGATCCTCGGCCCCGACCAGGGCCTGTCGCCACGCACCTGGTTCGAGCGTTTGCGTGACCAGTAGGCAACTAAAACAACAACACCTGATGAGTCGAAAACGAGGTAACACCATGGGCAAGATGATGAAGGTACAGGCCAGCGACGGCAGCGGCAGTTTCAGCGGTTACCTGGCGCTCCCCGCCAGCGGCAAGGGGCCGGGGGTGGTGATCGGCCAGGAGATTTTCGGCATCAATGCCAACATGCGCGAAGTGGCCGACCTCTACGCCGAAGAAGGCTACGTCGCCTTGGTGCCAGACCTGTTCTGGCGCCTGGAACCCGGGGTGGACCTGGGCTACACCGAAGCCGACTTCGCCCGCGCCATCGACCTGTTCCAGCGCCTGGACATAGACAAGGCCGTCGAGGACATCGACGCCAGCTTCAAAGCCCTGCGTGAGCTGCCCGAGGTCGAAGCCAGCGGCCTGGGCTACGTGGGTTTCTGCATGGGCGGCAAGCTCGCCTACCTGACCGCGACCCGCACCGACGTGGCCTGCGCGGTGGGCTACTACGGCATGGGCATCGAGCACCTGCTGGACGAAGCCGAGCGCATCAAGGGCCACCTGGTGCTGCACTTCGCCGAACAGGACGGCTACTGCGACGCCAATGCCCGCGCCCTCATCAGCCAACGCCTGGGCGCGCGGCCCAACGTCGAGATCTACACCTACCCCGAGGTGGACCACGCCTTCGCCCGCCACGGCGGCATGCACTACAACAAACCCGCCGCCCTGATGGCGCACCAACGCAGCATCGCCGCGCTGAGGCAGGCCATCGGCCCGCACTACAACCTGTCCGCACTGTGGGAAAAACACATCGAGTTTGAATTCGCCGTGCGCGATGTTCCGGCGACCATGGCGACCATGGTCGCCGAGCCCTACGTCAACCACATTCCCACCATGACCGGGGGCGTGGGCTACCGCGAACTGAGCCGCTTCTATCAGAACCATTTTGTCCACGCCAACCCGCCGGACATGAAACTGGTGCCCATCTCCCGCACCGTGGGGGCCACGCAGATAGTCGATGAATTCGTCATGTGCTTTACCCACACCAGCGAAATCGACTGGATGCTGCCCAACGTCGCCCCCACCGGCAAATACGTGGAAATCCCCATGCTGGGGGTCATCAAGTTCCGCGGCGACAAGCTGTGCCATGAGCACATCTACTGGGACCAGGCCAGCGTCCTCGTGCAAATCGGCCTCCTCGACCCCACCGGCCTGCCGGTGGCCGGGGTAGAAACGGCGAGGAAACTGCTCGACGAACAACTGCCCTCCAACACCCTGATGGGCAAATGGGCGGACAGCGCCGAACGCTAGCGCCAGCCTTCCCCGTAAAGGCTGGCAAACGCTGTGGGAGCGGGCCTGCCCGCGATGGGTCCAGTAGCGGCAATACATTTGCTGCGGCTGATAGGCCGCCATCGCGGGCAGGCCCGCTCCCACAATTGAACGGTGCGGTGGCTGGGATTTAATTTTTCCTCTGTGGGAGCGAGCCTGCTCGCGATGGGCGGCACTGAGTAGCGGTGACGAATGATCGGTGTAAGACCGTTGCTCCCACAATTCAGTGAGGGTGATAGCGCAATGTGCGGCCAGGCCACCGCGCCCCCGGTCACTTACTGGGCAATAGTCTGGTGCGGCAGCTCGCCGAAGCGTTCGCGGTAGTAGCGGGCGAAGCGGCCGAGGTGGGCGAAGCCGTGTTCCAGGGCGACTTCGGTGATGCTCAGCTCGCGGCCATCGCGCAAGCGCTCGCGCACGGCTTCGAGCCGCAGGTTGCGCAGGCGCTCCATGGGGGTTTGCCCGTAGCAGCGCTGGCACAGGGTGTTGAGGCTGCGCACGCTCATCCCCGCCGTGGCCGCCAGCTCGGTGAGGGACAGCGCTTCCCCCAGGCGGCTGCGCATCAAGCCTTCGATCTTGTGCAACTGGCGCAACGCCTGGCGCTGGGCCGGGGACCCGGCCAAGGCCAAACCTTCGACTTTCGGCGGGTGGGTGAGCAAAAACAGCGGCAGGCTTTCTTCCAGGTGCCGCAGCCAGTGGCCATGGGCCGGTTCGCCGGCGCTGGCCCCCAGTTGTTCCAGCAGGTCATCCACCAAACGTAGCCAGCCACGGGCCTGGCCCGTGTCGAGCCGGTAGGCTGGCGGCAGGCTGAAATCGGCGGCCAGCCCACCTTCGTCCACCAGCCGTTCCTGCATCAGGCGCAACAACGCGCGCGGCACCTTGAGCAATAGCTGTTCGCAACCGCGGTGCCACACCAGCCGCGCCTGGCGGTTGGGCGAGAGCACCGCCACCTGCCCCGCTTCCAGCTCCAGGGCCAAGCCGTCGCATTCGATACTGGCGCGCCCGCGCAGGGGCATTTGCATCAGCACGAAATCGGTGAACGGCCGGGGCCGCACCTCAACCTCCGCGCCATAACGCAACACAAACAGTTGGCAGCGCCCCACTTGCGCGCGAAAGAACGCCGTATCGACCGTGCCTGCGCGCCAACTCAGGTCGTGCTCGACCAACTCACGGGCCAGCAGCCGATGGCTTTCCTGGCGCGATTGGCTGGTGAACACCGGCGTTTGGCACAGCCGCGACAGGTCGAGCCCCGCCCCCGCTAACCCGGCCATGGCTCAAAGCGACCGGTTGCGGCGGGCTTCGTTGCGTTGCAGGGTGCTGCTGGGCGTCTCGTCGAACAACTTGCGGTACTCGCTGGAGAAACGGCCCAGGTGGTTGAAGCCCCAGCCCATGGCGATCACCGAAATATTGCGCGCCGAGTTGTCTTCGAGGATTTCCTGGCGTACGGCGTCGAGGCGGTACTTTTTCAGGTAGGCCATGGGCGACATGCCGAAGTATTTCTTGAAGCCTTCGAACAGCTTGAACCGCGACACCCCGGAGATCGCCTCGATGTCCTCCAGGTGCAGCACCTCGCGGGCGTTATCGTGGATGTACTGCTTGGCGCGGATCAGGTAGTGCGGCAGCTTCACGCCGAGCACGTCGCGCAATTCGTCGGAGTAGTTGTTGGGCTGGGCGAGGATCAAGCCCTTGATAAGCGAACTTTCGATATCACGGGTGAAAAAGGTCTGGTCGTACAGCTCGCGGCTGCGCTCCAGTTCGCCGATGAAATAGCGCGCCATGCGCCACCAGGACGCAGACGCGCCGTTGACCGCGTCCATCACCGGCTCGAACCGCAGGGGCGTTTCCAGGGGCCGTTGCAGCATGTCTTCCAGGGATTTGCGCATGGCCGCGCGGGTGATAACCACCTGCACCTTGCGGCAATCGCCATTGATGGTCAGTTCCTGGTTTTCGTGGGGCGAGACGATGATTGCGCTGTCGCGGTCGGAGGTCACCTGGCAGCCGTCCTTGCTCAGGTGCTGCTCGCCCACCAGGGGCAGGCTGAGGCTGTAGCTGTTGAGGTGTTCGACGTCTTCGATGCCCACCGTCACGTCCGTGCCGTACTCGATCACCCCCAGGGTGGTGGACATCGACTTGAGCACATTGGCGCTGTGATGGAACTGGATGCGGTTGGGGTACTGGGTCTTGAGCAGGTGCGGCCCGCAGATCCCGGCCATCCACTGTCGCGCGCCATTGAGGTCATAGCGCTCTATACGAATGTCTCGAACATGCACATCAAGGCTTGTACTCATCACGGGGCACCCACGGCTGTTTGCTGTTTTTTTGTACGCGCTCTGACGGCACGTCTTACGGTCAAACAGCAATCTTCATGCCGCGTGGGGCGCCGCGGGGCCCTTGCGAAATATGCGGATATCATTCAGCGACTAATCGGCCAGCGATAGCACAACGCCAGGAATTCCCGCTTCCCCACGCGCCCCAAACCACACAGTGGCGCTGCAAAAATGCACACAGATGAGCCGCCGGTGCGCCGGGCAGGTATCCCCCAGCGGCGGGGTTGGGTATTACCTGCCCAGATCGGCCGGCGGGTGTTACCCCACCGGCCGGCGGCACCGGTTTACCAGAATTTCCAGGTGTAGGTGGTAATCAGGCGGTTTTCGTCGAAGTCATTGCCGTGGCGGAACTTGACGTTGATGTTGCGCAGCTCTACGCCGAGGTTCTTCAGCGGCCCCTCCTGGACCACGTAGGAGAGGTAGATATTGCGCTCCGACTCGCTGTTGTCGCTCAGGGCGCCGCGGTCGATATCGCTGCCACGCATGTACCGCGTCATCAGGCGCAGGCCCGGCAGGCCGAGGCCGGCGAAGTCGTAGTCATAGCGCGCCTGCCAGGATTTTTCGTTGGGCTTGACGAAGGCAACCGCCGACCAGTTCACCAGGTACGGCTGCGGGGCGTAGCCATTGAGGGTGGGGAACGTGCTGTCGCCGAGCATGCGCTGGTAGCCCAGGCCAAAGGAGTGGGCGCCCTTGCGTAGGGTGGTCATGGCGCCGTAGGAGCGGTTGTCGATGCGCCCATAAAGGGCATCGCCGTCTTCCTTGTTATTGAAATAGCGCAGGTCGGTCTTGAGCGCATAGCCACTGCCCAGGTCGGCCAGGTAGGTGGCGCCCAGGTAATGCTGGCGGTAGATGTCTTCCAGTTGCCCGTAAAAGTAGGTGCCGGTCAGGGCCGGCGTGAAGGCGTAACTGGCGCCACCGAAGTTCAAGCCGTCACTGCGCCGCTGCACATCGGGGCCGTTGAACAGGTACATTTTTTCGCTGTTGGAGGATTCGCGGCCGCTGATTTCGGTGAAGCGCCCGCCGGTCAGGGTGAGTTTGTCCACCTCCTTGGATTCGATCAGCGTGCCGTGGTAGGTGGTCACCAATTGCCGCGAATCGTCGGTGTAGGCCACCGGCAGCGTGGGCCGGTGTTCGCCGTATTTGAGCTCGGTCTTGGAATAGCGCACTTTCGCCGTGTAGCCGCCGCGCCCGTAGTCGGTGGCCTGCTCCTGGCGGCGGGTGCTGTAGGGGATGATGCTGTCCGGGCCGCGGCCGCCACCGCCGTCGAGCCGGTAGGCGTATTGCATCGAGGCGTCGAGGGCAAATTGCAGGGTGCCTTCGGTGTAGCCGGAGTTGAAGCGCAGGTCAAAACCCTGGGTCCAACTGCCGACCCGGGAGTTCTTCGGGTTGTCACCCTTGAAGTCGCGGTCGATATAAAAGTTACGCAACCCCAGGGCCAACTGGCTGTCTTCAACGAAGTCCGCCTGGGCCAGCATCGGGGTCATTAATGCCGCCAGGCTGGCCGTTTGCATACCACGGGTAAACCAACTCGCTTGAAACATAACTTATCCCTCTCTTTTAATGTGCGGGCACATTAAGTAGCGGTGCGACCAAAGTAGCCGCCCCAATAGTTGGCAGTTGTTTCTTTATTAAATTTTTAAGCATGAGTCGTTCGGGTCGATGCCGGGCCGGCCACTGGGCAAACCCGCATCGCCAGTGATTAAGCGCCAATGGCGCCAGACTCTCTAGCCTGTTAATTCGAGACTCGTATCCAGTTACTTGGCGTTATCGCCCACGGCCAGGGCCGCGCCGGGCGGCCAATTTTATGGCCTGTGTTCACCGATAAAGCGGATAGACCCAACCCCCCGCAACTTATTTAATGCAGGCACAGCGTATTTATTGAATGCACGAATTAGCCCGATGCAACGAGGTATCGATTAATGAGCAGTGCAAGAAGCGTCGAACAATGGAAAAACTTTATTGAAGGCTGCCTGGACTTTCGCCCCGCCGACGGCGTCTTCCGGATTGCCCGGGATATATTCACCGAGGCGGACTTGTTTGATCTGGAAATGGAGTTGATCTTCGAGAAGAACTGGATCTACGCCTGCCACGAAAGCGAAATCGCCAACAAGCATGACTTCATGACGATGCGCGCCGGGCGCCAGCCGATGATTATTACCCGCGACGGCGAGGGCCAGCTCAATGCCCTCATCAACGCCTGCCAGCACCGCGGCACCACCCTGACCCGCGTCGGCAAGGGCAACCAGTCCACCTTCACCTGCCCGTTCCACGCCTGGTGCTACAAAAGCGACGGCCGCCTGGTCAAGGTCAAAGCCCCCGGCGAGTACCCCGAAGGGTTCGACAAGGCCACCCGTGGCCTGAAAAAAGCGCGCATCGAGAGCTACAAGGGCTTTGTGTTCATCAGCCTCGACGTCGACGGCCAGGACAGCCTCCAGGAATTTTTGGGCGACGCCAAAGTGTTCTTCGACATGATGGTCGCCCAATCACCCACCGGTGAGCTGGAGGTGCTGCCGGGCAAATCGGCCTACACCTACGACGGCAACTGGAAGCTGCAAAACGAAAACGGCCTGGACGGTTATCACGTCAGCACCGTGCACTACAACTACGTGGCCACCGTGCAGCACCGCCAGCAGGTCAACAACGAAAAAGGCCTGACCAGCGCCGACACCCTGGACTACAGCAAGCTCGGCGCCGGCGACAAGGAAACCGACGACGGCTGGTTCGCCTTCCACAACGGCCACAGCGTGCTGTTCAGCGACATGCCCAACCCCAGCGTGCGCCCCGGCTACGCCACCATCATGCCGCGCCTGCTCCAAGAGTACGGCCAGGGCAAGGCGCAGTGGATGATGCACCGCCTGCGCAACCTGAACATCTACCCCAGCATGTTCTTTCTCGACCAGATCAGCTCGCAGTTGCGCATCATCCGCCCGATTGCCTGGAACAAGACCGAGATCAACAGCTTCTGCCTGGGCGTGGTGGGCGAGTCGGATGCCGACCGGGAAAACCGCATCCGCCAGTTCGAGGACTTCTTCAACGTCTCCGGCATGGGCACCCCCGATGACCTGGTGGAGTTCCGCGAAGCCCAGCGCGGCTTCCAGGCACGCCTGGAGCGCTGGAGCGACATCTCCCGGGGCGTGGGCAAATGGGTCGAAGGCCCCACGGCCAACAGCGAAACCATCGGCATCTCGCCGGCGTTGACCGGCACCGAGTTCACCCACGAGGGCCTCTACGTCAACCAACACGGCAACTGGCAGCGCTTTTTGCTCGAAGGCCTGGCCCGCAAGGCCGAGCAAGAGCAACCGTTGAAACTGCGTGAGGTGTGAACATGAATTCGCAACTGCAATACCGCGTCGAGCAATTTCTCTATCGCAACGCCGAGGCCTGCGACGCCCAGGACTGGGACACCTACCTGTCGATGTTCAGCGACGACAGCGAATTCCACCTGCCGCAATGGGACTCGGAGCACGAGTACACCCGCGACCCGAAACGGGCCATGTCGCTGATCTACTACCCCAACCGGGGCGGCCTGGAAGACCGGGTGTTCCGCATCCGCACCGGCAAATCCGCCTCCACCGTGCCCATGCCGCGCACCCTGCACCTGCTCAGCAACGTGCGCATCGCGCCGCTGGCCGACGATGAGTTGGAGGTGCAAGTCAACTGGCACACCCTCTACTACCGCCTGCAAACCGCCGAGCAGTTCTTCGGCCGCGCCACCTACCGCCTGCGGCCCGATGGCGAGAGCTGGAAGATCGCCCGCAAGCACGTGCTGCTGCTCAACGACACCATCAATTCGGTGCTCGATTTCTATCACCTCTGACTGGCGGAAGTCTGGATCATGAGCCACAAGGTCGCCTTCAGTTTTGCCGACGGCAAAACCCTGTTCTTCCCGGTACAGAGCCACGAAATCCTGCTCGATGCGGCGTTGCGCAACGGCATCAACATCCCCCTGGACTGCCGCGAGGGCGTGTGCGGCACCTGCCAGGGGCGCTGCGAATCGGGCCAGTACAGCCAGGACTATGTCGACGACGAAGCGCTGTCGGCCGAAGACCTGCGCCAACGCAAGATGCTCACCTGCCAGACCCGGGTCAGCTCCGACGCCGCGTTCTACTTCGACTTCGCCTCCAGCCTGTGCAATGCCCCAGGGCCAGGCCGGCTCAAGGGCATCGTGCGCGCGGTGGAGCAGGTTTCGCCCAACACCGCGATCCTGCACCTGGACGCCGGCGCCGATGGCCAGCAACTGGATTTCCTGCCCGGCCAATACGCCCGCCTGCAAATACCCGGCACCCACGGCCAGCGCTCGTACTCCTTCGCCAACCGCCCTAACAGCGGCAACCAGTTGCAGTTCTTGATCCGTTTGCTGCCCGACGGGCTGATGAGCAACTACATCCGCGAACGCAGCCTGATCGGCGACGAAATCCTGCTGGAAGCGCCCCTGGGGGCCTTCTACCTGCGCCACGTCGACAAGCCGCTGGTGTTCGTCGCCGGCGGCACCGGCCTGTCGGCCTTTTTGGGCATGCTCGACGAAATCGCCGAGCGCGGCGGTTGCGGCCACCCGGTGCACCTGTACTACGGCGTGCGCAACGCCGCGGACCTGTGCGAAACCCAGCGCATCGCGGCCTACGCCGAACGCATCCCGGGCTTTCGCTTCACCCCGGTCATCAGCGACCCCAGCCCGGACTGGCACGGCAAGCGCGGCTACATCACCGAGCACTTCGACCTGGCCGAGTTCCGCGACCAGGCCCTGGACATGTACCTGTGCGGGCCGCCGCCGATGGTCGAGTCGATCAAGCAATGGCTCGACACCCAGGCCCTGGACCAGACCCGCCTGTACTACGAGAAATTCACCCAGAGCAACACCTGACACGGGAAGCCACCCCCACAACACATTCCAGGCGCCCGAAATTTTTTACTGCCCTCCACTAATAACTACAGCCCGTGCGATGCGGGCTTCACTAAAGGCGGCACTATGAAAAAACAACTCGTGGGTACACTCCTGGCGGCCAGTTGCCTGGCCAGCCTTGCGGCCCAGGCCCAAGACCCGGTGCGCATCGGCTTCATCACCACCCTCTCCACCCCGGCCGGTTACCTGGGGGAAGACTCGCGCGATGGCTTTCAACTGGCCATCGACCAGGAGGGCGGCAAGCTCGGCGGCGTACCGGTGAGCCTGCTGGTGGAGGACGATGGCCTGCAACCGGCGCGCGCCAAGCAGATCATCGACCGCATGAGCCTGGACGGCATCTCGCTGTACACCGGGGTGATCTTCTCCAACGTGCTGGCGGCGGTGGTCAACACCGCGACCAAGGACGGCTTCTACATCAGCAACAACACCGGCCCCTCCAGCCTGGCCGGCAAACAGTGCAAGCCCCACTACTTCGTGGCCTCGTACCAGAACGACACCATCCACGAAATGGCCGGCGTCGCCGCCAACGACCTGGGCTACAAGAAAATGGTCATCCTCGCCCCCAACTACCAGGGTGGCCGCGATGCCCTGGAAGGCTTCAAGCGCACCTTCAAGGGTGAAGTCACCGAGATCTACACCAAGCTCAACCAACTGGATTTCTCGGTGGAGCTGGCCCGGGTGCGCTCCTTGGCGCCTGACGCGATTTTCCAGTTCCACCCTGGTGGTGCCGGCATCAACTTCGCCAAGCAGTACGGCAGCTCGGGCCTGAACAAGAGCATCCCGATGGTGGTGCCGGTGTTCTCCATGGACGAACGCATGCTCGCCGCCACCGGTGATGTGGCCAAGGGCATGAACATCGTCACCCTGTGGAACCCCGGCTCCACCAACCCGGCCAACCAGGCCTTCGTCAAGGCCTTCAACGATAAGTACAAGCGCGTGCCCACCGTGTACGCCGCGCAAACCTACGACACCGCCCGCCTGATCGGCGCCGCCCTGAAAACCGTGGACGGCAACCTCAAAGACCCCGAGGCCTTGCGCAGTGCTCTGCGCAACGTCACGTTCGACTCGATCCGTGGCGACTTCGCCTTCGGCAAAAACCAGCACGCGGTCATCGACTGGTATTTGCTGCGGGTAGAGGCCGATGCCAACGGCAAGTTGGTCCAGGTGCCGGTGCAGACCATCGCCAAGGCGCAAGTGGACAGCTTCGCCGCCGAGTGCGCGCTGTAAGCCGACCTTCCGGTCCCGTGCCTGGCGGCCTTACCCGCCAGGCACCTTGCGTAGGATTCCCCGCATGCTGCTACTCGAACAAATCCTCAATGGCCTGCAATACAGCGCCCTGCTGTTTTTGCTGGCCTCCGGCCTGACGCTGATCTTCGGCATCATGGGCGTCATCAACCTGGCCCACGGCGCCTTCTACATGGTCGGCGCGTTCTGCGCGGCCTACACCGCGTCGCTGAGCGGCTCGTTCTGGCTCGCCGGGTTGGCGGCGGTGATCGGCTCGGCCCTGTACGGGCTGCTGATCGAAACCAGCATCATGCGCCGCCTCTACAACCGCGATCACCTCGACCAGGTACTGGCCACCCTGGCGGTGGTGTTCTTCACCAACGAGTTAATCACCGTGCTGTTCGGCCGCAGCCCACCGGCCATGCCCACGCCCGAGTGGTATTCGAGCTTCGTCGAAGTGCTGCCGGGGTTGATGTACCCGGTCAGCCGCTTGCTGTTCATCGCCGCCGGGGCCGTGGTGGCGATCGCCATGTGGCTGCTGATAAACCACACGCGCCTGGGCATGCTGATCCGCGCCGGGGCCGACGACCACGAAATGGTCGGCGCCCTGGGGGTGAACATCGCACGCCTGTACACCCTGGTGTTCGTGTTCGGCTGCGTGCTTTGCGGCCTCGCCGGGTTCATGGCCGCACCCTTGCTGTCGGTGGAAATCGGCATGGGTGAAAAGGTCTTGATTACCACCTTCGTGGTCATCGTGGTCGGCGGTGTCGGCTCGGTGCGCGGCGCCCTGGCCGGGGCCTTGCTGATCGGTATGGTCGATGGCCTGGGGCGCGCGTACATCCCGCAATTGCTGGACCAACTGTTGCCCGCCGAAGTCAGCGGCACCCTGAGCGGCGGGCTGATTTCCGCCAGCGCCTACATCGTCATGGCCGTGGTGTTGCTGGTCCGCCCCCGCGGCCTGCTGCCCGCCCGTGCCTGAGGAGAACCCCATGTCCCGTCGAGTCCTGATCGACCTGCTTTGCCTGGCGACGTTCGCCCTCCTGCCGCTGCTGGCCTCGCTGCTGCACGAACCCTTTCTGGTCAGCCTGTTTACGCGCCTGGCGATCTACGGCATGGCCGCCGCCAGCCTGGACCTGCTGATCGGCTATGGCGCGATGATTAGCTTCGGCCACGCGGCTTTCTTCGGCCTGGGCGGCTACGTGGTGGGGGTGATCGGTTTTCACACCTCCCAGGCCTTGCCGCTGTGGGGCTGGGACGGTTCCAACAGCGCGCTGCTCGTTTGGCCGCTGTCGCTGCTGGTGTGCGCGCTGTTTGCCGTGGTGGTGGGCTACCTGTCGCTGCGTACCAGCGGGGTGCAATTCATCATGATTACCCTGGCGTTCGGCCAAATGCTCTATTTCGTCCTCAGTTCGCTGTCGTTGTATGGCGGCGACGACGGCATTTTGCTCAGCGAGCGCAACACCCTGCCGGGCATCGACCTGGATAACCCGGTGCAGTTCTACTACCTGTGCCTGGGCCTGTTGGTGGCTTGGCTGCTGTTCTGCCGGCGCCTGGTCAATTCGCGTTTCGGCTACGTGCTGCGCGGCCTCAAGCAAAGCGAACGGCGCAGCATCAGCCTGGGCCTGCACCCGCTGCGCTATCGCCTCGGGGCGTTTGTCATCGCCGGTGTCGGGGGGGGCCTGGCGGGCATTCTCTGGGCCAACTACGCGATGTTCGTCAGCCCGAACATGGGCGCCTGGCACAAGTCCGGCGAACTGATGGCGATGGTCATCCTCGGCGGCGTCGGCACCCTGCTGGGGCCGGTCCTCGGCGCCGCCGTGTACCTGGGCCTGGAACAGGTGCTCAGCCTGTGGACCGAGCACTGGCTGCTGATCTTCGGCCCGTTGCTGCTGGTGGTGGTGCTGTTCGGCAAAAAAGGCCTCTACGGCTTGCTGCTCAGCCCCTGGCCATGGCGGCGCAAGCCGTCGGCCGCGCCAACCGCAATCGCCCAACACGAGGTACGCCCATGAACCCGCAACTGTCGGTCCAGGCCCTGGAAAAAACCTTTGGCGCGGTCAAGGCCACCAACGGTGCGAGCTTCGATATCGCCCCGGGAGAACTACACGCCATCATCGGCCCCAATGGCGCCGGCAAATCGACCCTGATCGCGCAGATCGCCGGGGAGATCCGCCCGGACAAGGGGCGCATTTTCCTCAACGGCCAGGACATCACCGACGTACCCGCCCACCAGCGCCCGCGCCTGGGCCTGGCGCGAGCCTTCCAGGTCAGCCAGCTGTACCCGGAATTCACCCTGCTGGAAAACGTCGCGGTGGCGATCGCCGCCCGCGACGGCCAGACCTTCGGCCTATGGAAGCCGCTGGCCAGCGACCAGAGCCTGCTGGCCCCCGCCGCCGACTACCTGGCGCGGGTGGGCCTGGTGGCCCGCGGCCATGCGCAAGTCAGCGCGTTGTCCCACGGCGAGCGCCGGCAACTGGAAATCGCCCTGGCCCTGGCCCAGGAAGCCTCGGTGCTGTTGCTGGACGAACCGATGGCAGGCATGGGCGCCCAGGAGTCGGCGCGCATGACCCAACTGTTGCTCGAACTCAAGGGCCGCTACGCGATCCTGCTGGTGGAGCACGACATGGACGCCGTGTTTGCGTTGGCCGACCGTATCACCGTGCTCGTCTATGGCCAGACCATCCTCACCGGCAGCGTCGAGCAGGTGCGCAACGACCCGCACGTACGCGCCGCCTACCTGGGAGAAGAACATGCTTGAAGTCAGGGGTTTGCAGGCCGGCTACGGCCTGAGCCAAGTGTTGTTCGACATGCACTTGAGCATCGAACAAGGCCAGGTGGTGTCGCTGATCGGCCGTAATGGCATGGGCAAAACCACCACTGTCAAATCGATCATGGGCCTGCTCAAGCCCAGCGCTGGCAGCGTGCTGATCCACGGCCGGGAAATGCGCGGCGCGCCGTCCTACCGCATCGCCCAGGCCGGGTTGGGGCTGGTGCCCGAAGGCCGGCGCGGCTTCGCCAGCCTGAGCGTGCGGGAAAACCTGCTGGCCACCGCCACACGGGGCAAGTGGGACCTGGCGCGGGTCTACCAGTTGTTTCCGCGTTTGCAGGAGCGCCAGGACCAGTTGTCCAAGACCCTTTCCGGCGGCGAGCAGCAAATGATGGTGGTGGCCCGCGCCCTGCTGACCAACCCGCAGTTGCTGATCCTCGACGAAGCCACCGAAGGCCTGGCGCCGATCATCCGCGAAACCATCTGGAGTTGCCTGGCCAGCCTCAAGGCCGAAGGCGAAACCATTTTGGTGATCGACAAGAACCTCAAGGAAATGGCCCGCGTGGTGGACTGCCACCACATCATCGAGAAAGGCCGCCAGGTGTGGAGCGGCACCCCCGCCCAACTGGCCCAGGCGCCGCAGTTGTCACAGCGCTACCTGGGGGTGTGAACAGGGAGGCGGTGCCAAACATCACTCTTGAACTGTGGGGGGCTTGTGTGGGAGCGGGCCGGCCCGCGATGGCGGCTTCTAAGTTGCAAGAAACGTATCGCCTGTACCGGCCCCATCGCGGGCAGGGCCCGCTCCCACTGGGGATGGCCAGCCCCTTCTCCCACCGAGCACCGCGCCTGCCAGGGTGTTTATTGCAACGGCGAAAACGGCGCCGGCAGGTACACGGCCGAGTGCATGTCGCGCAGTTGCGGGCCTGAGTTTTCCGGGGGCCAGACGCCGTCCTGCACCGCGCGGGTACGCACGTCCAGGCGTTGTTCCAAGGAGGCATAAGGCCAGATGTGCAGGTAGCGCGGCAAGCGGCCATCGGTGGCATAAAACGCGGCGTACACCGGCGAGTAGCCAGGCCCGGTGCGTGGCCCCACGGCGTTTTCCCAGCCCTTGAGCGTCGGCGCCAGGCCGGCGGGCACCAGGTCGTAGACGCGCAATTCATAGAACGGCCCATGGCGCCCGGCAGGCAACGGTTGCAGGAAGGGAAACAGCGAATAGTTCTCCACCCGCATATCGGTGAGGTAAGCGTCGATGCCAAAGGCGTCGGCTGTGGCCAGGTAACGCTCGCGCTCGGCCTGGCGTGCGCCTTCGTCGGCAAAGCCGCGCAGCACCGTGATCTGGTTCAGCGGGCCGATTTCCGAGGCCCAGCAGCCCATCAGCGTGCCCCCGGCCTGGGCCAAGCGCGGCTCAAGGCAGGCCATGGCCGAGGTGACGGTGCGCACGCGCACGGTAAAGGTCATCAATTCGTAAAGTTTCATCATTACCTCCTGCGCTCCCACAGGTTGTCGCGGCCCAAGAGGCTGAGGTGGGTGCAGCCCATCAGGTTGAGGGTTTGCACCAGTTCCTGGGTCAACAGATCCAGGGCCCGCCCGGCGCCCGCTTCGCCAGCCACGGCGACGCCGTAGAGGGTGGCGCGGCCCAGCAGCACGGCATCGGCGCCCAGGGCCAGGGCCTTGACGATGTCGCTGCCCCGGCGAATGCCGCCGTCCAGCAGCAGGCTGAGCCGGCCGCGGGCCTGGGGGGCGATGGCGGCCAGGGCGGCGAGGCTGCTCGGGGCGCCATCCAATTGCCGGCCGCCGTGGTTGGACACCACCACCCCATCGAGCCCCAGGGCAATGGCGCGCTCGACGTCCGCCGGGTGCAGCACGCCTTTGAGCAGCAGGCGTTCACCCCATTGGTCGCGTAGGCGCGCCAGTTTGTCCCAGTCGAGCAAGCTGTCCATCTGCCGGCCGATAAACGCCATCGAACCCAAGGCATTGCGTTCGTTGAGCGGCAGGTAAGGCTCCAGGTTGCCCATGCCCGGCAGCCCGGCCGGCCACATCACTTGCTGCAGCCAGCGCGGGTGGCGCAGCACGTCGAGCGTGTTGCGCCACGCCAACTGGCGCGGCTTGGCGAAATTGCGCCGGTCCCACTCGCGGTTGCCCAGCACCATGGCATCGCAGGTCAACAGCAGGGTGCGGCTGCCCACGGCAGCGGCGCGGCGCAGCAGGTCGTTTTGCACACGGTGGTCGCCCATGGCGTAGAGCTGGAACCACAGGTTCACTTCTGGCACCGCCGCCACCAATGCCTCAAGGGAAGTATTGGCAGCGGTGCTCAGGCAAAACGGCAAGCCTCGGGCCGTGGCCGCCCGGGCCAGGTGAATGTCGGCATCGCGGTGCAGCAAGCCGTTGTAGCCGGTCGGCCCGATCAGCAGGGGCACGGGCAACACCCGCCCCAGCACGGCCCGCGCCGTGGCGGGCGGATGGCACGGCACCATGGCGCGGGCGTGCAGGCCATAGGCGCTGAACCCATCGAGGTTGTCGGTGAGGGTCAGTTCATCCTGCGCCCCGCCGCTCAGGTATTCCCAGGCGAAATACGGCAGGCGCCGGCGGGCCATGTCGGCCAGTTCGGCAACGCTGTGGACCCGACTCAAGTCGCGGCCCCGGTAAAAACGACGCATAGGTAATCCTTGGAGGGCGGCGTAAACGCGCCGCGAAAAAAAGCCCGGCAAGAGTGGCCCGGGCGAAGGAAACCGGTGAAGCGCGAGGCTGCCCGATGCGCGGGCAGCACCGGAGCTGTCAGAACTTCCAGGTGTAGGTGGTAATCAGGCGGTTTTCCTCATAGTCCGCGCCCGAGGCCTTGCCGTTGCCGTAGCGGGTTTTCACGTCGATGCGCCGCCATTCAAACCCCACGTCCTTGAGTGGCCCGCTTTGCACCACATAACCAAGGACGATGTTGCGTTCACTCTCGACGTTTTGGTCCAGGTCGTTGCGGCCACGGTCCACGCCGCTGCCACGCAGGTAGCGGGTCATGAATTTGAGCCCCGGCAAGCCCATGCCGGCGAAGTTGTAGTCATAGCGCAATTGCCAGGAACTCTCGTTGGGCTTGACGAACGCCACCGTGGACCAGTTGACCAGGTACGGCTGCGGCGCGTAGCCGTTGAGGGTCGGGAAGGAGGAGTCGCCGAGCATGCGCTGATAGCCGACACCCAGGGCATGGGCGCCCTTTTTCAGGGTGGTCATGACGCCGTAGGACTGGTTGTCGATATCTCCATATAGGGCCTTGCCGTCTTCACTGTTATTGAAGTAACGCAAGTCCGTCTTCAGGCCATAACCGCCGCCCAAGTCATGGTTATAGGTCAAGCCCAGGTAATGTTGCTTATAGATATCTTCCAACTGCCCAAAAAAGTAAGTAGCCGACAAGTTCGGGGTAAATGCATAGGTCGCGCCACCAAAGTTCAAGCCGTCACTGCGCCGCTGCACATTGGGGCCGTTGAACAAGTACATCTTCTCGGTGTTGGAGGATTCGCGCGAACTGATTTCGGTAAAGCGCCCGGCGGTGAGGGTCAGGTTGTCCACGTCCTTGGATTCAAGTTGTACGCCGTGATAGGTGGTAATCAACTGCCGCGAATCGTCCATGTAGGCCACGGGCAACGTGGGCCTTAGTTCACCGATTTTCAGTTCCGTCTTGTTGTAGCGCACCTTGGCGGTGAGCGCCGCGCGGCCGTAGTCACGCACTTGCACGCCCTTGCTGGCGTCATACGGGATGATCGTGTCTGGGCCCCGGCCACCGCCGCCGTCCAGGCGATAGGCGTACTGCGCCGAGAGGTCCAGGCCGAACTGCAGCGTGCCTTCGGTGTAGCCGGAGATCGCGCGAAAGTCGAAGCCTTGGGTCCAGCTGCCAATACGCGATTGCGGCGCGTCATGTTGTTTGTAGTCGCGGTCGATATAAAAGTTGCGCATCCCCAGGCTGACTTGGCTGTCATCAACGAAGTCGGCCTGTGCAACCACAGGTGTGAAGATCCCCATCACGGCCGCAGTGGTGACGCCACGGCTTACCCAGCTCTTCTGGAACATTGAACTTTCCTTCTTTTTTACATGCACACAGGCACGGCTAGTGGAAGCAGATTAATTCAGCAAAAGTGAAACTTCGGCAGTCAATCCGCAGTATTGTTTTTATAACCACTTACTGCAAAAAAGTCGTAACACAGCCATTCGCCATAACAGCGACAACCGCTTTTTTATTTATTCTTGAAACACAACGAACAGGAAAACTCTTATCAACTTACTGCATCAGGAAGTCGCTTTGGAGGCATCTCCCAAACGGTGGTAGGCGCGGTTGAAATACACCAGGCCTTCCTGGCTTTCGCCATTGCGGATACCCAATACCTCGCAATAGAAAATCGTGTGGGAACCCACTTCATGGGCCTGGGCAATGCGGCAGTCGAAACTCACCAGCGCCTCGTCCAGCAGCGGCGCGCCGCTTTCCAGGGTGCTCCAGGAGGCGCAGGAAAACCGTTGCTCGGTGTCCAGGTGACGGTTGGAAAACGCCCCCGAGACTTCCTGGTGCCCGGGCGTCAGCACGTTCACGCTGAGCACACCGTTGCTCTTGAAATGCACGTTGGAAAACGACGAGCGATTCATGCACACCAGCAAGGTCGGCGGCTGGTCGGTGACGCTGCACACCGCCGAGGCGGTGAAGCCGAAACGCCCGGCGGGACCGTCGGTGGTGATGACCGACACCGCGCCACCGAGCATTGCCATTGAGTTACGAAATCCAGTTGTATCGACCATGGTCTTACCCTCCGGTCTATCAGATATCCAGCACCAGTTTCTTGGACTTGGCCCGGGAACAGCACACCAGAATCTGGTCATTGGCGCTTTTTTCGTCGTCGGTGAGGTAGACGTCGCGGTGGTCCGGCTCGCCTTCAATCACGTCGCACAGGCAAGTGCCGCACACGCCCTGCTCACAGGACACTTCAATCTTGATACCCACCGCCGTCAGGGCCTCGACGATGCTTTGGCCTTCGGCCACTTGCACGGTCTTGCCGCTGCGCTGGGCCACCACTTCAAAGCCTGCGCCCGAGGCGTCGACTTCGACCTGGAAGTATTCGCGGTGCACATGGTCGTCCGCGTAGCCCGCGCCCAGGGCCTGGGCGATGACCCAGTCCATGAACCCGGCCGGCCCGCAGACGTACACATGCACCCCGGCCTGGGGCGTGCCCAGCACGCTGCGCAGGTCCAGCTTCTGGGCCTCGCCCTCGTCGTCGAAGTGGGTGTGCACCCGGGCCGCGAACGCCGCGTTGCCCAGTTCATCGAGGAAGGCGCTGCGGCCCCGGGAACGGCCGCAGTAATGCAGCTCGAAATCGCTGTCGCGGGCGTTCAGGGCGTAGGCCATGGCCACCATCGGCGTGATGCCGATACCGCCGCCGATCAGGATCGAGCGCCGCGCCTCGCCCGCCAGGGGGAAGTGGTTGCGCGGCAGGCTGATGTCGATTTCCCGCCCTACTTGCATAAGCTCATGCACCGCCAGGGAACCGCCGCGCGAGGCCGGGTCCTTGAGCACGCCCAAGCGATAGGCGCCGGCGTTGGCCGGGTCGCCGCACAGGGAATACTGGCGCACCAGCCCGGCCTTGAGGTGGATATCGACATGGGCGCCCGCTTCGAAGGCGGGCAAGGCCTGCCCCGACGGGTCGCCCAGGTCGAGGACGACGACACCTTCGCCCTGCTCCTCGCGCTTGCGCACGACGACTTTCAATAATTGATCGCTCATACAGGACCATCCTGAATTCGTTGTCGGGCCGCGCACCTGGGCGCGCCCCGCTGTGGTTGCAAACCTGCAGCCGGCACGCTTAACGCATGAACAGCCCGCCGTTCACGTCCCAGGTCGCCCCGGTGGTGAAGTAGGCGTCTTCGCCGGCCAGTTGCACGACCAGTTTGCCAATGAACGCGGCGTCCCCCAGGCGCTTGACCGGGATGCCCTCGATCAGTTTTTCCAAGCGCTCGGGCGGCACGGCGGCGCGCACCGCCGGCGACTCGATGGGCCCCGGGGCGATGGCGTTGACCGTGACCCCGCTCGCCGCCAGCTCTTTGGCGAAGATCTTGGTCAGGGTGATGATCGCGCCCTTGGACGCCGCGTAATGGGCGCCCGTGGCCGTGCCGCCGTTCTGCCCCGCCAGGGAGGCCATGTTGATGATCCGCCCGTAGCCCTGCGCGGCGAGGTAGCTGCCCAGCACCTGGCAGCCGACAAAGGTGCCGCGCTGGTTGACGCTGACCACCCGGTCGAATTCCTCCGGGCTGATCTGCATCACAGGCGTGGTCATGGTCATGGCCGCGTTGTTGACCAGTACATGCAGTTGGCCCCAATGGGCCACTACTTGCGCCAGCGCCCCTTCAAAATCGGCCTTGTCGGCCACGTCGAGTTTGAGCGCCAGCACCCGCTCGCCGCTGGCGTCCAGTTGCGCGGCGCAGGCTTGCGCCGCCGCCAGCGAGCGGTCGCTTATCACTACCCGGTAACCGGCGCCCAGCAGTTGCTCGGCGATACTCTTGCCCAGCCCCTGGCCGGCGCCGGTGACCAATGCGACCTGTGTCATGGCGTAGCCCTCAGAGGATGTAGCCGATACCCGCCAGGGTGTCGGTGGAGTTGATGAGCTGGATCAGCTTGCGCTGGATCTTGAAGCTGTCGCCGCTGCGCACCAGCTCGAAGGTGACGTCGGCGGTGTACTGCTTGAGCACGTCCTTGCGGAACTCGCGCAGGTTCTGCGCGCACCGCACGGTGACCACGCCCTGCTCGTCGCTGAGCACGCGAAAGCGCGACTGGCTACGCACGGTGCGCGCCCGTGGCGTGGTGGAGATCGACTCGCCGCTGGTCAGGCGCGTGACGCGCAACTGGCGCATGTGGTGGTCGTCGTAGGCGTAGTTGAGGGTGTTCTCGAAATCGGTTTCCAACGGGTCGATGGGGATGATGTAGGTCGCCGTCTCGGTCCACAGCTCCAGCCACGCGGCGAATTCGCCGTGGTCGAGCATGTCCGCTTCCTGCCAGATGAAAGCGCTGACTTGGTTGAGCAATTGCAGGTTGTTCATGGGGTTCTCCGTCACTTGGCCGACATCATCTTTTTCCACTGCTGGTAGCCCGCCCGCATACCGGTTTCGGCGCTCACGTCGCTCACCCGGCCATCGGCGGAGGCTTTCTCGCCCGGCAAACCACGGTTGAGCATGATCCACAGGTCGCTGCCGGCGCTGGCGCCGCGCTGTACGCGCTCCCAGGCTTCGGAGTCGTCCGGGGTGCCAAAGCCCATCGGGCCCTGGAAGTGTTCGTGCAGGCGCAGGCGATAACGGTTGGCCACGGCCGGGCCGCCGTCCATGGTGATGACGGCGTGGTGGATCTCGGTTTCGTTCACCGCGATCGGTTGCAGCACCCGGAAGAACGCCATGGAGCAAGCGATGTTGGGGAACAGGTTGAGGTTGAAGCCCGAACCGCCCACCGCGCGCACGATGCGCCGCACCGCCGCCTCCTCGTGGCCTTCGGCGCGCAGTTGCGCGGCGAGGTCTTCGAAGCGCTCCGGGATCGGCAGCTCGAGGTTGGCTTCAAGGTCCACCAGGTCGGGGATCATCACCATCACGCTGTGGCCGTTGCCCAGGTCTTCGACGTAGCCCGGCCCTTGCACGAAGTCGAACAACTCCAGGGTCTGCTCGTCCACCGAGGACAGGAACGACTTATGCACCAACGGGAAGTGGTAGGCGTCGGTGGTGTTTTCCAACTGGATTTTCCAGTTGCCGGGGAAGCGGAAGCGGTGCTCACCGCCGACTTTCACCGGGTAGCCGGCGCCCTGCTTCATGAACAGGTCGATCCATTTTTTCGCCGCCCCCAGGTAGTCGGCCAACGGCTCGATATCGTCCTTGAAGGTGGCGAAGATCATGCCGTTGTATTGCTCCACCCGCAGGCTGACCAGGGGCAGTTCGGCCTTGTCCAGGCAATCGGCGTAGCTTTCCGGGTGTGGCACACCGCGCAGGCTGCCGTCCAGGGCGTAGCTCCAGCCGTGGTACGGGCAGACGAAGCTGTTGGTCTTGCCCTTTTTGTGTTCGCACACTGTGGCCCCGCGGTGGCGGCAGCGGTTAAGCAGCACGTGCACGTCTTTTTTGCGGTCGCGCACCACGATCACCGGTTGCTTGCCGATGTAGGTGCTCTTGTAGCTGCCGGACTCGGGAATTTCGCTGGCGTGGGCCACCCAGATCCAGGTGCTGTAGAAGATCTTTTCCAGTTCCTCGTCGAACAGCTTGGCGTCGGTGTACAGCGACGTGTGCACGCGGTCGCTCTGGACCAGGTCGGACGGGCAAGCGTCCAGGGTTACGGTGTTTATCAGGTTATTCACGGTCACTCCTCGTCGGCTCGGTTCGCCGACTCTAAGAATTCTGGGGGTCACTGGCCGGGCTTGCCGGGCACGGGCAGGTGCGCGGCGCTGTTCCAGGTGCTCACGGGGCGGCTGAACAGGTTCTCGGTCTGGAAGTGCGCCATGCGCCACTGCCCTTGCTCCCGGGTAAAACGCACCGTCAGGCGGGCGCTGTTGAGGTGCGAGGCCCCCGAGGCGAAGGTCGAGGCCTGCAACATCACCCAACTGGCCTGGGCGCTGTCACCGCTGACCTGGATCAGCTCCGAGGTCAGGAAGTGCACGTTCAGCGAAAAATGCGCAGGCTCCACCATATAAGTGGCGAACATCGCCTTGATCGCCGCGCGCCCCTGATAGCCGCCGAAGCTGTTCTGGTACTTGGCACCCTTGCCTTCCCAGACCGCGTCTTCGGTGAACAGCCCGGCCAGTTCGTCGAGGGGCGAAGCCACGCCCAACTCGTCGCACAGGAACATGTAGCGGTTCATGCAGGCGCGGATCGCGTTCTCGCTTTCCAGTTGCTCCAGGCGCAGCTCCAGCGCGCGAATGTGCTCGTGTGACGACATGGCGACCTCGCAGGCTTAGCGCTGGATAATCAGTTCACGCCCGGTGCGGGCCTCGACCTTGCAGTACTTCCACAGTTTGTACGGGCCATCACCCACCGCCGTGGTACGGAACAGGTTGCAGGCGGCGTGGACGGTTTCGATGTCCGGCACGTCGGCCAGCAGGTAGGTGGTCCAGGGCCAGCCGGCGGACGGGCCGACCATGCTCTGGTCGTCGTCCATGTTGCCCAGCACGGTCACGCCCGGCAGGTCGGCGATGCCGTTCCACATGGCGCCGAACGCCGCCCAGACTTCCAGGGCTTCGGGGCGCGGGGCATCGAAGAAGTTTTGGTTGATGCCGATGCAAAACAGCACACGCAGGGCTTTTTTATCGCTCATGGGGTTCACCGATTCGAGTTGAGAAAAATTACAGGTAGCCGGGCAGCGGCTTGTTGCCGAAGAAAATCGCGCCGGCGTTCTGGTAGGTCATGTCGCCCATGAAGGCGTGCTGGGTAATGACCTGGGTGTCGTTGACAAAGCGCGACAGCGGGCTGGTGCGGTAGACCCCGCTCATGCCCGAGAGCATTTGCGCGGTGCGCGCCACCTCGGCTGCCACGCGGGTGGCGTGGGTCGAGGACAGGCGCAGCATGTTGGTCTGCTCGACGCTCACCGGGTCGCCCGCCAGGACACTGGCCCAGGCATCGTCGATGGCTTGGTAGAACCACGAACGCGCCGCCCGCAGGGAGGCTTCGGCCTTGGCCATTTCGACCTGGGCCAGGGGCCGGTCGGACAACGACGGCGCGCCGGTTACCGAGATGCGCCCGCTGGCCATGCCGCTCAACTCGTCCAGGGCCGCACGGGCCACGCCCAGGCCCACCACCGACAACACCTGAGTGGCAAAAGACAGCGACGGGTAGCGGAAGAACGGCTCGTCCAGGTTGGCCGGGCCGCCGCGCACGAAGGTCCACTCCTCCGGTACCACCACACCTTCGACCACCACGTCGTGGCTGCCGGTGCCGACCAGGCCCAAGACGTTCCAGGTTTCCTCGATGCGCACTTTTTCCCGTGGCATCACCGCCAGGCGTGGCAGGCCAAGCATCTCGCCGTTTTTCGGGCTGATGCCGACGCCGATCAGCGAGGCGCCCATGCAGCCGCTGGAGAACTTCCAGCGCCCGTTGACCTCCAACCCGCCCTCGACAAAAGCCGCAGGTTGGGGTGGAAAGATGCCGCCGGCGAAGACCACGTCGGGCGAGTCGGCGTAAATCTTCTTGATGGTTTCCAGGGGCAGCGCCGCCAGGTACACCGGGCTCATGCCGAAGCTTGCGACCCAACCGGCCGAGCCGTCGGCCACCGAGATGTCTTCGACCATTTGGCAGAACTCGGCGGGCGAGCGCTCGTCACCGCCAAAGCGCTTGGGCACCAGGGCACGGTACACACCGAGCGTGCGAAAGCGCTCGATGATGTCCTGGGAGATGAATTTCTGTTGGTCGAACTCTTCGCTGCGGGCGCGGGTACGGATCTCGGCCAGCAACTGTTGAAACGCTTCATTGGCCGTGATCGGCACGCAACGCTGTTGATTCAGCTCGCTTGGCGCGTTCATGGGTTTCTCCATAGTCAGCATCACGATTTACTCTTCCAGGCGCCGGGCCAGTTCGCGGGCGACTGCGCACAGCAGTTCGTCCGCGCCATGGGCGGCAATGAGTTGAAGGCCTACCGGCAGCCCCGAAGCGCTGTGCAACGGGATGCTCAGGGCCGGGTGGCCGGACAGATTGAAAGCGCGCACCAGGGACGTCATACCCAGGGCGGCGCGGGTGTCGGCCGCATCGGCGACCAGCAAGGGCAAATCGGGCATGGTCGGCAGGGCCAGGATCGGCGTGACGGCCAGGGCTGCGTCCACTTCCGCGGTAAAGGCGCGGCGGATAATGTCGGCATCGGCCAAGGCTTGAGGCGAGGTCAGGCTGGCGGCGCGCAGGCGCTCGGCGACGTCGTTGCCGACATGGCCGGTTGCCAGGAGATGGCCGCAAGCGGCCCAGGTTTCGCCGTTGATGACCGCCATTGCCGCGCCATAAGCAGCGGCCATGCCCGGCAGTGATTGCGCCACCAACGGCCAGCCGCAGCGGGCCAGGGCCTGGCTCACGGCCACCTGAACCGGGGCACAGGCCGCTACGCCGACCACGCCAATGGTCAGGCTGTGGGGCAACTTGGGTGTGGTGAAGGTGGGGTCGATGGCGTGCATCGCCGCGATCAGGCTGTCCATGTCCCGCGCCAGCGGACCCACGCAATCGAGGCTGCTGCGGGCGGGCATCACACCCTGGCGGCTGACACGGCCGAAGGTGGGTTTAAGGCCAAACACACCGCAGCAGGCCGCCGGTATGCGCACCGAGCCGCCAGTGTCGGTGCCCAGGGCCACATCGCACAGCCCCGCCGCCACCGCCGCCGCCGAACCACTGGAAGAACCGCCCGGGATGTAGCCCAGATAACGCGGGTTGGCCGGGGTGCCGGTCCAGGCGTTGAGGCCGGTGGTGCCGAAGGCCAGTTCATGCAGGCTGGTTTTGCCGGTGACCCGCCAGCCCGCCGCCAGCAATGCCGCCACCACCTGGGCATGTTCTGCCGCGGCCGGGGCATCGGCCAATGCACGGCTTGAAGCACGGGTCGGGTAACCGGCGATGTCGATGGTGTCTTTGACCATGACCGACAGGCCGTTTGCTCCTAAGGCTAAATCCTCGACAACGATCGACATGCGTTTGTACCTGTTTGTTAGGTGCCGCCAGAACGGACGACCTGAGCGTGGGGCCCGGGTAATCGCTTAAATCTAAAATCATAATATTTACGTGAATTGTCAATTGAATTTTACCAAATAAAAGAGTGTGTATTTTCGGTGCAAATTTTGCTGTTTCGCACCATCCGCGTGCAGTTTGGTAACACCGGAAAAAGGCCGTAAATCCCCGTAAAATAATATTTTTATTCATATAAATCAGTATGTTAAATAATAAACCATGACCGTTACCGCGCAATTATTCGGAAAAATCCCTAGGGTCTAATTTCGGAAAAAGTTGCCGAACAAAAAAATAATTCAGGGCAAAAACAGGCGTAAAAAACACATAAAAAACAGGCATTTTTTGCCCGTTAAAAAACCCGTTTCCGCGGCCCTCGGCCGCTTTCTTGATCCAGATCAAAGCCTTGTTCGGCCTGGTGTGCTGCCGGTTTTTCAGCGTCCGATGATGGCCTTCCAGTAGCCCTTTTCCGGCCCCTGGCCGCAGGGTCGTCGAGGCGGTGTTACCCCGGTCGCGGTAACAGCCTTTTGCCATGCACCAGGAAATTTCTGGCATGCAATCTGCTTTTGCCCTCAACGCCTTCGACCGATCACCCAGGGTCGCTGGCAGCCTCGCGGCTCGGTAACAGAGCCTGGGCACAGCAACCGTTCACCAAAAAAACAAATAGGGCCGCACCTTGGGCCGTGCTCGCACCCCGAGTGGTCGAGGCGGCTGGCCAATTAGCCTTTTGCAGCGTTGCAACTCTTCGGAGAAAGTCATGTTTTTCAGAAAAGCCGTGTCCACGTTGTTGTTGAGTGCCGCCTGCGCCACCGCTGCGCAAGCCGAAGTGAAAATCGGTGTCATCACCTCCTCCACCGGGCCGATTGCGTTGGTTGGCCTGCCGCAGAAAAACACTGTGCCGCTGCTGCCCACCCAGGCAGGCGACCAAGCAGTGAAGTACATCTCGCTGGATGACGGCAGCGACCCAACGGCCACGGTGAAGGCCCTGAAGAAGCTGATCGACGAAGAAAATGTCGATGCCATCATCGGCCCAAGCGGCTCGCCCAATGCCATGGGGGTGATCCAGTTCGTCGCCGAGGCCGGCGTGCCACTGCTGGCGCCGGTGGGCACCGCCGCTGTGGTGCTGCCCATGACCGAGCAGAAGAAATGGGTGTTCAAGACCACGCAAAACGATGACCTGATCGCCACCGCGCTGTTCGAGCACATGGCCAAGAAAGGCGTGAAGACCCTCGGTTTCATCGGCACCGCCGACCCCTACGGCGAGAACTGGGCCAAGGTCATGGCCGGCCTGGCCGCGCAGCAGAACATCAAGGTCGTGGCCAACGAGCGCTTCCAGCGCCAGGACACGTCGGTGACGGGCCAAAGCCTGAAAATTCTCGCCACCCGCCCCGACGCGGTACTGGTGGCCGCGCCGGGCAGCTCGGCGGTGATGCCGCAGACCACCCTGTTCGACCAGGGCTATCGCGGCCAGGTCTACCAGACCCACGGCGCGGCGCTGCCGGACTTCCTCAAGCTGGGCGGCAAGAAGGTCGAAGGCACCATCCTCGCCGCGAGCCTGATGCTGGTGCTCGATGAGATCCCCGACAGCCATCCGTCCAAGACCATCGCCCGCGACTACACCCAGGCCTACGAAAAACTCAACGGTAGCCAACCGGCGACCTTCGGCGGCAACACCTTCGACGCCGGCCTGCTGCTCAAGCAAGCGATCCCGATTGCCGCGAGCAAGGCCGCCCCCGGCACCCCGCAGTTTCGCGCGGCCCTGCGCGATGCCCTGGAACAAAGCCATGAAGTGGCCGGCACCCAAGGGGTCTACAACATGACGCCGCAAGACCACAGCGGCTTCGACCAGCGCGGCCGCGAGCTGATCGTGGTGAAAAACGGCACCTGGAAGTTGCTGCGCGACAACTAATCGACACCGGTCGCCCTGCCCGCGTGCCGACGCCTGACCCGGGTCGGCCTGCGGGCCTGATATTCAATCGGTAGAAAGAGCTCTCATTTATGAATTTCCAGATAGCCATGCTGCTGGGCCAGGACGGCATGACCAATGGCGCGATCTACGCGCTGCTGGCCCTGTCGATCCTCCTGGTGTTCACCGTGACCCGGATCCTGCTGATCCCCCAAGGTGAGTTCGTGACCTACGGCGCCTTGACCATGGCCACCTTGCAGAGCGGCCACCCCACCGCCCTGGTCTGGTTGCTGCTGGGCCTGACGTTGCTCGACTGCGCCCTCGACCTGTGGGGTGCGGCGCGTTCGAGCCAGGCCTTTCGTTTCCCCCGGCGCGTTGTTTTCAAGCTTGCCTACGCCGCCCTGCTGGCGGTGCTGATCCATACCTTGCCCCTGGCCGAATTGCCGATGGCAGTGCAAGCGCTGCTGACCCTGGCGCTGGTGGTGCCTTTGGGGCCACAGATCTATCGCCTGGTGTTCCAGCCGATTGCCTCGGCCAGCTCCCTGGTGCTGCTGATCGTCTCCATCGCGGTGCACGTGAGCATGGTCGGCATCGCCCTGCTGCTGTTCGGCCCCGAAGGCGCACGCACCCGGCCGTTCTCCGAGGCCGGGCTGGAGTTGGGCCCGGTGACGTTCAACAGCCAGACGCTGTGGGTGCTGGCGGTGTCGCTGGGGTTGATCGTGGGCCTCTACCTGTTCTTCGAGCGCACGCTCTACGGCAAGGCTTTGCGCGCCACGGCGGTAAACCGCATGGGCGCGCGGCTGATGGGTATTTCGCCGACCCTGGCGGGCAAGTCCACCTTCCTGCTGGCCGCCCTGATTGGCACGCTGTCGGGGATTTTGATCGCGCCAATCACCACCCTCTATTTCGATTCCGGCTTCGTCATCAGCCTCAAGGGCTTCGTCGGCGCCATCATCGGCGGCTTGGTCAGTTACCCGGTGGCCGCCGTCGGCGCCCTGGCGGTGGGGTTGATCGAAGCGTTCTCGATGTTCTGGGCCAGTACCTATAAAGAGATCATCGTGTTCACCCTGATTATTCCGTTCCTGCTGTGGCGTTCGTTCACCAGCCGTCATGTGGAGGAAGAAGAATGAACCCACGCTATCTGTTACTCGCCCTGTTGCTGGTGGTGGGCGTCGCGCCGCTGCTGTTGCCGCCCTACTACGTGACCTTGCTCAACTACATCGGCATGTACGCCCTGGTGGTGCTGGGCCTGGTGCTGCTCACCGGCGTCGGCGGCATGACCAGTTTCGGCCAGGCTGCGTTCGTCGGCCTGGGCGCCTACACCTCGGCCTACCTGACCACCGCCGAGCAATTGCCGGGTTGGCTGGCCTGGGCCGCGGTGTCGCCCTGGCTGACCCTGTTGGTGGGCGTGGCGCTCACCGCCTCGGTGGCCCTGGTGCTGGGTGCGCTGACCCTGAAACTGTCCGGGCACTACCTGCCGCTGGGCACCATTGCCTGGGGCCTGTCGCTGTATTACCTGTTCGGCACCCTCGAATCCCTCGGCGGGCACACCGGCGTCGGCGGCTTGCCGTCGGTTTCCCTGTTCGGCCTGAAGCTGGATAAGGGCGAGAACATGTTCTACCTGATCTGGGCCCTGCTGCTGCTCGCCATCGTCATCACCCAGAACCTCCTGAACTCGCGCGAAGGCCGCGCCATCCGCGCCCTCAAGGGCGGCCAGGTGATGGCCGAGGCGATGGGGGTGAACACCTTTCGCTCCAAAATGGTGATCTTCGTCATCTCGGCAGTATTCGCCGCCGTTTCCGGCTGGCTGTATGCCCACACCCAACGCTTCGTCAACCCCACGCCCTTTGGCCTGAACATGGGCATCGATTACCTGTTCATGGCCCTGATCGGCGGCGTGGGCAGCGTGTGGGGCGCACTGCTCGGCGCGGGCATCCTGACCCTGCTCAAGCAATGGTTGCAGGACTGGCTGCCGCACCTGCTGGGCAACACCGGCAACTACGAAATCATCGTGTTCGGCATCCTCATCGTGGTGCTGATGCAGCGCGCACCGGGAGGCTTGTGGCCGTTGCTGATGCGCCTGGTGCCCGCCCGCTTGAAGGTGCGTAACAAGGTGCAGACGGTCGATACCGACGCCGCGCCGCTGACGTGCCGGGAGCTGCCCAAGCACGGCGAGCTGATCCTGGAGGCACGCCACGTGACCAAGCGCTTTGGCGGGTTGGTGGCCAACAACGACATGAGCCTGGAGATCCACTCGGGGGAAATCCTCGCCCTGATCGGCCCCAACGGCGCCGGCAAAAGCACCTTGTTCAACCAGCTCTCGGGTGTCGATACACCGAGCAGCGGCGAGGTGCTGTTCAGGGGCCAGAAGATCAACGGCCTCAACTCGCGGCAAGTGGCGCGCATGGGCATGAGCCGCACCTTCCAGCACGTAAAACTGCTGGGCAACATGAGTGTGCTGGAGAACGTCGCCATCGGCGCCCACCTGCGCGGCCAGCAAGGCGTGATGTCCGCGGCCCTGCACCTGGAGCGGCGCGAAGAAGCGGCCCTGCTCGGCGAAGCCAAGCGCCAGCTCGAGCGCGTAGGCCTGGGCGACTACTTGTATGAAGAGGCCGGCAGCCTGGCCCTGGGCCAACAGCGCATTTTGGAAATCGCCCGCGCCCTGTGCGCCGACCCGTGCCTGCTGCTGCTCGACGAACCCGCCGCGGGCCTGCGCCTGAAAGAAAAAGAAGCCCTCGGCCTGCTGCTCAGCCGCCTGCGCAGCGAAGGCATGGCGATTTTGCTGGTGGAACACGACATGGACTTCGTCATGGGCCTGGTGGACCGCGTGGTGGTCATGGAATTCGGCCAACGCATCGCCCAAGGCTTGCCCGAAGACGTACAGAAGGACCCGGCCGTGTTGGAAGCCTATTTGGGAGGAGTGGAATGATGAACATGCCAGTGCAACCGCAACTCGCGCCGCGCAACCGGGTGGACGATGCCGTGCTCGACATCAAGGGCCTGAGCGTGGCCTACGGCAAGGTCGAAGCCCTGAGTGACGCCAGCCTGACCGTGGGCAAGGGCCAGATCGTCACCGTGATCGGCCCCAACGGCGCGGGTAAAACCACCTTGCTGTCGGCGATCATGGGCGTGCTCGGCTCACGCGGCCAGGTGCATTTCGACGGCAGCCTGCAAACCCTGCCCGAAGTGGAGGTGATGGTTTCCCGTGGCCTGGGCCTGGTGCCGGAAAAACGCGAGCTGTTCACCAGCATGAGCGTGGCCGACAACCTGCTACTGGGCGCCTTCCAGCGCCATCGCCGGGGCGAGCGGAACTACAGCCAGACCCTGGGGGAAATCTACGAACTGTTCCCGCGCCTGTGGGAACGCCGCGAACAACTGGCCGCGACCCTCTCCGGCGGCGAGCGGCAGATGCTTGCCGTGGGCCGGGCGTTGATGGCCAAGCCCAAACTGCTGATGCTCGACGAACCGAGCCTGGGCCTGGCGCCGCTGATTACCCGGGAGATTTTCCGCATCATCACCGCCCTGCGCGAGCAAGGGGTGTCGATCCTGCTGGTGGAGCAGAACGCCCGCGCCGCCCTGCGGGTGGCCGACTACGCCTACGTGCTGGAAACCGGCCAGATCGCCATGCAGGGCCCGGCCCGGCAACTGGCCGACGACCCACGGGTGATCGAGGCCTACCTGGGCCTGGCCAGCAAGCACCAGGAAATGCTCGCCACCTGAGCCACGCCCTACCCCGGCGCCGGCAATGGCGCCGCCTTGTGAACACCCGGAGTCGCGATGAACCCTTCCCCCCTGCGCATCGGCATTGCCGGTGCCGGTGCCATCGGCTGCACCCTCGCCGCCCGCCTGGCGGGCCATGGCCACACGGTCAAAGTCCTGGCCCGTGGCGAAACCCTGGCCGCAATCCAGCGCGACGGCATCCACCTGACCGACCTGGACGGCCACCACCACGTGCAGGTCGAGGCCAGCGACGACGCCGCCAGCCTGGGCGAGCAGGACCTGATTTTTGTCTGCGCCAAGGCCCAGGCCCTGGGCGTGCTGCTGGCGCAACTGCAACCGATGATCGGCGCCGAGACGGTGGTGGTGCCGGTGGTCAACGGGGTGCCCTGGTGGTACTTCCACGGCGAGGGCGGGCGCTTCGACGGGCAGCGGGTCAACGCGGTCGATCCCGACTCGGCGCTCAGCCAGGCCCTGGACCTGCGCCACGTCATCGGTTGCGTGGTGTTCATCACCGCCCACTGCCCGGCCAGCGCCGTGGCCGAGTCCCACACCCCGCACCTGATGATTTTCGGCGAGCCCGACAACCGCCTCAGCCCCCGCCTGGAGCGAGTGCGCGCGCTGGTGGAAAGCGTGGGCATCGAGGCGCGGGCCACCGAGCGCATCCGCGACAACCTGTGGACCAAGATCATCGCCAACCTCACCTCCAACCCGCTCTCGGTGATTACCGGCGCCACCCTGGAACAGCTCTACAGCCTGCCGCAATTGCGTGACCTGGTGAGCAGTTGCCTGCACGAAGCGCTGCTCACGGCCGCTGCCTACGGCGCCCGGGTGAGCATCGACCCGCAGACCTTCCTGGAACTGGGCGCCGCCATGGGCGCGGTGCGCACCTCGATGCTGCAAGACTACGAAAAAGGCCGGGGCCTGGAGCTGGCCGCCATCGGCGACGCCGTCCTGGAACTGGCCGACAGCATGGCCATCCCCATGCCCGTCACCCGGCACCTCATCACCCTGGCCCGCTTTCGCGGCGAACAGGCCCACCCCTGACTCACTGCCACAAGGACTGCGACATGAACCCATCGCCATTGGCCCAACCCCTCACCTGCGACGACGCCGAATGGGCGCTGCGCGTGCAACTTGCGCAGTGCTACCACCTGGTGGATTTCTTCGGCTGGACCGAAACCATTTTCAACCACATCTCCGCGCGCCTGCCCGGCCCGGCCCACCATTACCTGGTCAACCCGTTCGGCCTCAACTACACCGAGGTGACGCCGGCCAACCTGCTCAAGGTCGACCTGCACGGCAAGAAACTCGAAGACTCGCCCTACGACGCCAACCCCGCCGGTTTCGCCCTGCACAGTGCGGTGCACGGCGCGCGGGAGGACATCCAGTGTCTGATCCACACCCACACCACACCTATCTCGGCCATCGTCATGAAAAAGGCCGGTTTCGCCCACCATGACTTCTACGGCGCACAGCTCTACGGGCGCATCGGCTACCACACGTTCGAGGGCATCACCCTGTTCGATGACGAAAAGGCGCGGATGATCGACAGCCTCGGCGACAAGCACATCCTGGTGCTGCGCAACCACGGCATCGCGGTGGGCGAAAGCAGCATCGCCAAGGCGTTCTTCCTGCTGTGGACGGTGCAGCGTGCCGCCGAGATCCAATGCCAGGCCGGCGCCCTGGGCGGTGAGGACAACCCGCTGCCCGAGGCCATCAGCGAAAAATGCGCCGAGCTCACCGCCATGCTTATCCGCGACAGCGGTTTTGCGGTGAAGTTCTTCGACGCCATGGTGCGCAAAATGCGCGCCGAACGCGGCCAGTGCTGGTAATCGCAGGAGCATCGCGTGGCTAACCCAAAGGAACATACCGCACCGGCCCTCGTGGCCGCGCCAGCGGAACTGCCGATTTCGCGCCTGGACACCCGCGGCCACCTGCTGGCCTGCAACGAAGCCTACCTGGCGCTCAGCGGCTACACCCGGGAGGAGTTGCTCAACCAGCCCCACGAACTCATCAACCACCCGCAAATGCCCGCGCTCGTCATCGAGCGCATGTGGCAAACCCTGCACAGTGGCGTGCCCTGGACGGCGCCGGTGATGGGCCGCGACAAACAGGGCCTGAGCTTCTGGCGCACCCTCTATGTGGTGCCGTTGTTCGAGGACGGCCAGTTGAATGCGTTGGGCACGGTGTACCACCCACTGGACCCGGCCACGAGCCTGCGGGCGCACCGCCTCTACCGCCGGCTGAACGACGGCCACGGCCCGCTGAGCGTTGCCCGGCAAGTGCGCGAACACGCCAGCAGCCACGGCATCGCCTGGCTGCTGGGGTTGGCGGTGAGCGGCGCCCTGCTGGGTGGGCAGATCGACCTGGTACCGGGCCTGCTGGTGCTGGGCGGCGTGTTCGCGGCGGCCTGCCAGGGCCGCGCCAAACTGCACGCCGATGGCCGCCGGGTCATGGCCCGGCACGCGCAGGTCTACAGCGATGCCTTGCTGGCGCCGCTGCACGATGACAGCAACGGCATCGCCAGCTGTTTCGACATGGCCCTCAACAGCCAGAACACGCGGATGCGCACGGTCATGGCGCGCATCCAGATCAACGGCGAAACCGTGCGCCAACGGGCACAGGAATCGTCCCACCTGGTGCAAGCCCAGTCGGGCCACCTGCAACGGCAACTCGAAGAAGCCGAGCAATCCGCCGCCGCGGTGGAGCAAATGAGCGCAACCATCCAGGAACTGTCGCGCAACCTGCAACACACGGCCCAGGCCACGCAGGCCGTGGATCGCCTGGCCCGCGACGGTGATGGCCTGTCCGGGCAGAGCCAGCGCTCGATGACCGGGTTGTGCACCTCAGTGGAGGAAATTGGCGAGGCCGTGGACCACTTGGCCGAATCCATCGAGTCCATCAGCGGCGTGGCCCATGTGATCCGCAGCATCGCCGAACAGACCAACCTGCTGGCGCTCAATGCCGCCATCGAAGCGGCCCGCGCCGGTGAGAGCGGCCGTGGCTTTGCGGTGGTCGCCGACGAAGTACGCACCCTCGCCACCCGCACTCGCGAATCCACCGAGCAGATCCAGCGCTCCATCGAGCAGCTACGTGACGGCAGCGCCCTGGCCCTGGCCACGGCACAACGGGGCGAGTCGGCCGCGCGGCAATCGCGCGAGGACGTGACCCAGGTGCAAGCCGCCCTGCGGCGCATCTGCGACGAGGTCGGGCAGATTTCCGGGATGAGTTTACAGATGGCCTCGGCCATCGAAGAGCAAGGCCAGGTGGCCCAGGACATCAACGGGCAGATCGCCCAGATCGTTAGCCTGGCGCAGACCAGCAGCGACCAATCCCGGCGCAGTACCCAGATCGGCGATGAGCTGCATCAACTGGCCAACTCCCAACTCGACCTGGCCCAGCGGTTTCTCCAGGGCTGAGGCGCTCCGCCGCAGTGCCCCAGGCCTGGCGTGCGCTGGTCTTTTGCCGCGGGCAGCGCGACAATGGCGCCCGCGACTCCACCCAAGCTCACCAGAAAGACTACGCCAACCTTTATGACCACCCCGAAAAAGCGCCTGAGCCGATACAACCCCGCCAGTGAGGACTTCAAGAAAGAAGAGTTCCCCTTCTACTGGCTGGCTCGCCTGCATGGACGCTACTCCATGGCCATGGAGAAAGCGCTGAAGAAAATCGACATGGACATCCCGCGCTGGCGGATCCTGTTCATCCTCAAGGAAAACGGCGAATCGAGCATTTCGGAAATCTCCATCCACGCCATCGCCAAGCTCTCGACCATCACCAAAATCGTCTACCGCATGAAAGCCGATGGCCTGGTCGAAACCAACACCTGCGCCAGCGACGGCCGGGTGACCCAGGTTTCCCTCACCGAAACCGGGCGCCATACCATCGAAGAGATCCAGCACGGCACCAGCGACATCTTCCGCACCAGCTTCAAGGGCCTGACCGAAGCACAGATCACCAAGCTCAACGCCACGCTGGAAAAAATCTTCAACAACCTGCCGCAAGACTAAAGCCTGCTCACCCTAGCCTGGGCCGCGCCCACAGCACCCGCCCGGGCCGCGAGCCGATGAACAGCGCCAGCAAAATCAGCCCCATCGAAGCCCAACCCGCAGCACTGGGGCGCTGGCCGAGCATCAGCAGGGAACTGACGATGCCGAACACCGGAATCAGCAGCGACAGCGGCGCCACCCGCGACACCGGGTATTCGCGCAACAACAGGTTCCAACCCCAGTAGCACAGGTGCGTGGCGCCATACACCTGGAAGGCCAGGGAAAACAGCGTGACCCCGTGCAACTGCCCCGGCAGCGCCGTAAAGGGCGCCGCACCGTGCAGCCACCACGTCAGCAGGAACAGCGGCACAGGGGCAAACAGGCTGGCCCACACCACAAACGCAAAAATCTCCCGCACCTTCGACACCTTGATGACCACATTGCCCAGGCTCCAGGCCAAGGCACTGGCCAGCACCAGGGCAAAACCCAGGGCCGTGCCTGGCCCGGCGCCGTCCAGCACGACGCCCACCAGCCCCACCGCCGCCAGCAGCATGCCGAACACCTGGGGCAGTGTGAGGCTTTCGTGGAACAGCAAAACGCCCCACCCCAAGGTGAAGAACGCGCTGAACTGGATCAAGAGCGACGCGCTGCCCGGCGGCACCCCGAGGGCGATCCCCAGGTTAATCAGGGCCCACATAGCGACGCCAAAAATCAACCCATAAGCCGCCAACCAGCGCAGGGCAACCTGCGGCCGCTTGATGAAAAACACCCAGGGCAACGCGGCCAGGGTGAAGCGCAGCGCGGTCAATAGCAGTGGGTCGATGCCGGCAAGGTCGAGCTTGGTGATGGGGAAATTCAGCCCCCAAACGGCCGTCACCAGGACGGCGAGTAGGATGTGTTTTTTCTGCATGGTGGCCTGTGTTTCCCCCGATAGCGAAGCGCAATGGCGCGATACGGCGGGGAATATGCCGTACCAGGAAATGGCCCGCTTTCAGGCCAGGGACAAATACTATTAAAATCAGGCCATGAACAATGCCACCCTCGACCCTGACCAGAACGTAGAGCGCGACGCCGTTGTGACCGCTTGCGAGTACGCCGACGCTCAGTTGTTCGCCGCGCACACCCATCAACGTGGGCAATTCGCCTACGCCGCACGCGGCGTCATCACGGTGTTCACCGACGAAGGCAACTGGGTCGTCCCGCCCCAGCGCGGCATCTGGGTGCCGGCCCAAGTGCAGCACTCCATGCACATGCGCGGGCCGGTCACCATGCTCAACACTTACATTCACCCACAGGCCGGGCAACGCCTCGGGCTCGCGGCGCACTGCCAGGTCGTCGAGGTATCGCCCCTGTTGCGCCAGTTGCTGATGAAAGCCATCCACGTCCCCACGCACTACAGCCCCACGAGCCACGATGGCCACCTGATGGGCTTGCTGCTGCATGAAATTGCCGCGATGCCCGCGCTCTCCCTCAACGCCCCGCTGCCTAAAGAACCTCGCCTGGCGCAGGCCTGCCGGGAGTTCCTCGCCCACCCTTCCCAGGAAATCAGCATCGACGCCATGGCCCAACGCAGCGCCATGAGCCGACGCACCTTCACCCGCCTCTTCAGACTGCACACCGGCATCAGCTACCTGCAATGGCGCCAACAGGCCTGCCTGCTGGCCGCAGTGGCCCGGCTGGGAAACGGCGAGCCGGTGACGCAGGTGGCCCTAGAACTCGGTTACAGCAGCTCCAGCGCCTTCGCCACCGTATTCAAACGGGTCTTGGGGGAGGTGCCGAGTCGGTATGTCGTCGGCCAACCGCTCTAAGCACCCGCAGGCTTTCGGCTCGCATTACCAGCCCTTTCCCACACGCGCCCTCTTTAATTACGCGAGATCTACAGGGATACTGCCATCACGTTGACATCGCGCAACGGGGGAGGGCCACGGACGAAACAATAAGAATCGCCAGTGAGGCTGTATGGTGTTTGTTGAAAAGCCGTTGAAGTAAAGCCATGGGCGCAAGGGCCACAGGCCGATAGCCCGGCTGCCCTCTAATAAATATAAAAAAGGAGTTTAGTGTGGGTGCTTATCGACTATTGCTGGCGCTGCTGGTGGCGCTGTCCCATATGGGCGTGAAGTTCTGGGGAGTCAACTTAGGTGTGGTCGCCGTTATATCGTTCTTTATCATCAGCGGCTTTGTGATGACGTCGCTGATTGAGCGTCATTACCGCAGCCTGGATAAAGTAGGGCTGTTCTACCTTGACCGCCTCTTGAGGCTGTACCCGCAGTTCATCGTCTATTTCGTCATGTCCTGCCTGGTGATTTACTTCATGTTGCCCGGCACGCCCCAAGCGGCCACCCTCACGGCTAAGAACATCCTGACCAGCCTGCCGATCCTGCCACTTGGCTTCTACATGTACGGCATCACCCTGCCGCAAATCCTGCCCCCGGCCTGGTCCCTTGGGCTTGAAATGTGCTTCTACCTGTTGATTCCGTTCCTGCTGATTTACAAGGTACGCGGCGGTTTTTTTCTCGCGTCGCTATTGGTTTTTTCCGTTGCCTTCATCGGCAAGATCGACAACGACATCTATGGCTATCGGTTGCTGCCGGGAGTTTTGTTCATCTTTCTGTGCGGCAGTTACCTGTACCAGGCTAAAACAAAAGAGTTGTTCATCGTGGCGACCACCACCCTGGTGGCTGCCCTCTTGTTCCTAGCCATCATGTCCGGCGCTATAACGCGCCTCATACTCAATGCCGAATTCACCCTAGGTATCGCCGTGGGCATTCCAGCGGTGTACCTGCTGAGCAAACTCAAGTACCACCCCATTGACGAGTTCTTCGGGAACATCAGTTATGGCGTGTTTCTCAACCACTTTGTGGTGATGTATGCACTGCGCCACTTCTGGCCTGTTGAATACAGCGTCCCGATTATTTGTGCGGTGCTGGTGCTGTCTTTCTTGTTAAGTGGGGTGACCTACTACTGTGTTGAAAAACCGGCGCTGAAACTTCGGCATACACTGCGTGCGCGCTCAAACGCCCGGCCACAAGCCATGGAGCCGGTTGCACCTGGGCTGAGCAAGGCTTGAGAACGTGCGTGCACCCAACAGAGTGGCGCTCAATCGCGAGGGCATTGCAGCACCGGAGAAGATGGAGAGGCTCACGGCATTGGCGCACGCCAATTCGCACTACACCCGCCCTCAGTGCGACACCTCCCTACGCGGAATTGGCCGCGATCCTCTTGCGACGATGTTGCAATGGTATGAGGGCACTCAAGCAGGTCTTCAATCGAACAGGGGCAAAACCCGCAGCGGTATGACTCACCGCGGCGATTCGGCCGCACAGATTACCTAGAGGCTGCAACAGCAGCATCGACGCGATGCGCGCTCTTTAGGGACCTTCGGCTTCTAGGCGCCATGGGACAAAGAACTGCGTGCAGCAATGGACACACGAGGGCTCGCCCTACCAGAGGAGGCGGTTGCCGGCGCTCTCTTGGGCGATCTGCGCGAAGGAGCAAATTGAGTCCTGCTCCTCCTTTCCTGCCGATTTCAGATAACAAAATCATTTACAATCGCCGGCCTTACCGCCCAGAAACTGATATCGGCATTGACTCGCGCACAATGGTTGGCATTGCACACAAGTCAAATTCGATGGAAAAAAACATAACGAGGGACTGCATGATTCATCCGACAGCAATAATCAGTGAGAAAGCCCGTCTTGGAAGTAACGTAAGCATCGGCGCATATACGATCGTTCACGAGAATGTACTGATCGGTGACGATACAGAGATAGGCTCTCACTGTGAAATCGGTATCCCTTCGTCACTTTCTGACGGTTCTGCGCTGATTATCGGTAAATCATCACTTATCCGGTCTCACAGCGTGTTTTATGCCGGATCTGTTTTTGGCGATAACTTGACGACGGGTCATCGGGTGACGGTTAGAGAAAGAACTGAAGCCGGCCAAGCATTCCAAATTGGAACCCTTAGCGATATTCAGGGGCACTGCAAAATTGGCGACTACGTCAAGCTCCATAGCAACGTCCATATTGGCCAGCATTCGACAGTTGGCAACTATGTGTGGATCTTCCCCTATGTCGTGCTGACCAATGACCCTCACCCGCCAAGCAATGTAATGATGGGCGTGACCATTGATGACTTCGTAGCGATCGCCACTATGTCTATCGTCTTGCCCGGGGTGAGGGTCCGCGAGGGCGCACTCGTTGGTGCTCATAGCTCGGTCAGTAGAGATGTCGAGCCTGATACTGTTGTTGCAGGAACTCCTGCAAAGTACATCTGTGACACGAGTGCAATTAAGCTCAAGGATGGCTCCGGTGAAAGCGCTTATCCGTGGAGACGTCATTTCCATCGAGGCTATCCAGAGGCGGCGGTGGCTGCATGGGTGGCGGAGTTTGCAACCGGAAAGGTCAGTTGATTGCCGGCAGCCCATCCTAGGTACTTTCTCAGGTCTCCCTCCCGATAGGTGGATCAGGCGAGTCCAGCTGTGCCAAGGCAAGCACTGGACTCGCACAGGACCAGGTCAGGGAAGACGGCCGAACATCTGCAGGAACGGTCCTGCCAGTCGATTTAAAGAGAAGAGGCCATCGTGCGAAGCAGATGGAATTTACCTGCACTAAAGGAACATATTCGCACCATCGAGCCCGACAGGAAGTGGCTGCTCGGTACGGTAGATTCTGTTTATCAATACCTGCGCATCTATGAATACCACAAGAGCCTGGCTCGTGAAGCGTTTGCCGCCTATCACGCCAAGCACGATCCGCACGGAATTAAAATGTTTGCCGCTGAACTAATGGCTGGGACCGATGAGGAGTTTGAGGTATTCGCAGTTGCCAAGATCGCCAGCGAAGCAAACCTTATTGCCGCAATCAATATCACCCGCAATACATTTGACATCTTTGCTCAGATAGTTAACGAGCTCGCAGTACCCAAACCATTACACATAAAGGATTGCACCATCGGCAAGGTGCGTGATGGCCTTCCCGAAGGCAAACTGAGAACGGAACTAACACGAGTGACCAAGCTTCATTGGTTTCAATATCTCGCTGGATTCAGCAACACCATCAAACACCGTCAACTCATCTCGCACCAGCCATCACAGAAGTACGAAGAAGGTACTGGCGAATATCTTGGAGGTGGAGCGCAGGTAGCGGCTTTCAAATATCACAGCAGGGAATTTAAGAGCTACTGGGTAAAGGAGGTGCTGGAAGGCACAGTCGAAATGCACAATGAAATTGTCATTCTCGGCATCACTCTCAATGAACATTGCCTGACTCCAGCTCTGCCCTGACCGCAACAACACCAGCGTGCAACCAACGTTCACATTGTCCAGTGTGAACGAACCCGATACTTTGTGAACGTTCTGCAAGAAATCCGAAGCACAAAAAAGGGCCCACCTTTCGGTGAGCCCTTCTAGACCGCCCAGCAGAGCGGATTTTGTTTGGTAGGCGCGATTGGACTCGAACCAACGACCCCCACCATGTCAAGGTGGTGCTCTAACCAACTGAGCTACGTGCCTGCTGTGAGGCGGCATTCTACGGAATTACCGGAGCGTGTCAACAGCTTTTTTTCACCTAAGCCTATGAATATGCGAAATATTTAAATTCGCCCCAGCAATGAAGCTTTTGCTGTGGCTGGCAGCCAAATTTCAACTCAGGTAGCATCGGGGCACTCGTAAAAAATATAAAACAGAGATTTCAGGATGACGAACACTTCTTACCCACAATCCTATTACGCGGCCTCAGCCAATGCAGCGCCCACACGGGCAGCCTTGCAGGAAGACACTGAAACCGACGTCTGCGTGATCGGCGCCGGTTACACCGGACTTTCCAGCGCCCTCTTCCTGCTGGAAAGCGGCTTTCGGGTCACCGTCCTTGAAGCGGCAAAAGTCGGTTTTGGCGCTTCCGGGCGCAACGGTGGGCAAATCGTCAACAGCTACAGCCGTGATATCGATGTGATCGAACGCAGTGTCGGGCCGCAGCAGGCGCAGTTGTTGGGGCAAATGGCGTTCGAGGGCGGTCGGATCATTCGCGAGCGCGTGGCCAAGTACCAGATCCAATGCGACTTGAAGGACGGCGGCGTCTTCGCGGCCATCACCGCCAAGCAGATGGATCACCTGGAGGCGCAGAAGCGCTTGTGGGAGCGTTACGGCCATACCCAACTGGAATTGCTGGACCAACGCCGCATCCGCGAGGTAGTGGGCTCTGACCTGTACACGGGCGGCATGCTGGACATGAGCGGCGGGCACGTCCACCCACTCAACCTCGCCTTGGGCGAAGCCGCCGCGGTGGAGTCCCTAGGCGGCGTCATCTATGAGCAGTCTCCCGCGATACGCATCGAACGCGGCACCCATCCCGTGGTGCATACGCCACAAGGGAAAGTCAGAGCCAAATTCGTCATCGTCGCCGGTAACGCCTACCTGGGAAACCTTGTCCCGGAGCTGGCCGCCAAGTCGATGCCGTGCGGCACCCAAGTCATCACCACAGCACCCTTGAGCGAAGAATTGGCCCAAAGCCTGTTACCTCAGGATTACTGCGTCGAAGACTGCAATTACCTGCTCGACTACTATCGTCTTTCCGGCGACCGGCGCCTGATCTTTGGCGGCGGCGTGGTGTATGGCGCACGCGACCCAGCCAACATCGAGGCGATCATTCGGCCGAAGATGCTCAAGGCCTTCCCGCAACTCAAGGATGTGAAGGTCGACTACGCCTGGACCGGTAATTTCCTGCTGACGCTGTCGCGCCTCCCCCAGGTCGGGCGCCTGGGCGACAACATCTATTACTCCCAGGGCTGCAGCGGCCACGGCGTGACCTACACCCACCTCGCCGGCAAGGTGCTGGCCGAGGCCTTGCGCGGTCAGGCAGAGCGCTTTGACGCCTTTGCCGACCTACCGCACTACCCTTTCCCCGGCGGCCAATTGCTGCGCACACCCTTCGCGGCGCTGGGCGCCTGGTATTACGGTCTGCGGGATAAGTACGGGATTTGAAGCCAGAAGCCCCAAGCTGCAAGAAAGATCCCATGCTTTTATCTTGCAGCTTAAAGCTCGCCGCTAAAGGCTGCTTTTATCGCAGACACAAAAAACCCCGGTCTTTCGACCAGGGTCTTTGCTATCGGATACGAATCAGCCGTAGGCTTTCTTCGTTGCTGCAAGGCGTTCAGTGGGCCTTGAAGCAGATATGGCGCAGCGGACGGGACTCGAACCCGCGACCCCCGGCGTGACAGGCCGGTATTCTAACCGACTGAACTACCGCTGCGTATCGCTTGGACTTGCGTCCATGTGAACCGTTTAAATCGTCGGACTGGAAAGCTGCGAAGCTTTTCAATCTCAGAACGGAAAACCGATCTGGAAAATATGGCGCAGCGGACGGGACTCGAACCCGCGACCCCCGGCGTGACAGGCCGGTATTCTAACCGACTGAACTACCGCTGCGCGTCGGTGGAGGCTTTTCAGCTTCCATCCTGCCTAAGCAGGACTCTCGAAGTGGTGGGTGATGACGGGATCGAACCGCCGACATTCTGCTTGTAAGGCAGACGCTCTCCCAGCTGAGCTAATCACCCGTTGCATCTCCGAGGCCGCGAAATTTACGCAGATAGAGATGCTAAGTCAATAGCAGGGTTGAAGTTTTTTCAAAACAGCTGCAAGTCATCAGCTTCAGGCCACAAGCGAAAGCCATACAGCGCTATGCGTAGACCATCTTCTTGGTCATGCCGCCATCAACCACGAATTCCTGCCCGGTGATAAACCCGGCATTACGCGACAGCAGCCAGGCCACTATCGCCGCCACGTCCTCGACCGTCCCCACGCGCCCTGCCGGATGTTGGGCATGGTCGACATCACTGAGCGGTTCAGCGCGGCGCACTGAGGGGTCGCGAGCATCGATCCAGCCAGGGCTAACCGCGTTGACGCGAATCTCGGGCCCCAAGCTGATAGCCAACGCGTGGGTCAGGGCCAGCAAGCCGCCCTTGCTCGCCGCGTAGGCCTCGGTATCGGGTTCGGATTGCCCCGCCCGGGTTGATGTCAGATTGACGATCGCCCCGCCGTGGGCCCGCAGGTAAGGCGCGCAATGCTTGGCCAGCAGCATCGGCCCACTGAGATTGACCGCCAACACCCGGTTCCAGTAGGCCAGATCGAGGGCTTCGAGCGTGATGTTGTGCGGGTCCGCCACGGCGGCATTGCACACCAACGCATCGAGCCGCCCGAACTGGCCCAGAACCTGGGCAACGCCCAGGGTGACCTGCTCTTCATCGGCCACATCCATGGTGACGAACCAGGCCCCCTCCCCCAACGCCTTGGCCACCCTGGAGCCGCGTTCGCGGTCCAGATCAGCCAACACCACTTGCCAGCCTTCACATACCAGCCAAGCCGCAATACCCAGGCCAATCCCCCGCGCCGCGCCGGTAACCAACGCGACCCGGCCATTGGCCGTTGCAGACAGCTCGATCACAAGGCCGCCAGCCCACGCGCCAGATCAGCTTGCAGGTCCGCCACATCCTCAAGGCCCACTGCCACGCGAATCAGGCTGTCGCGAATACCGGCCGCCTCGCGCTCTTGCGGGGCGAGGCGGCCGTGGGACGTCGTGCTGGGGTGGGTAATGGTGGTCTTGCTATCACCCAGGTTCGCGGTGATGGAAATCAGCCGCGTGGCGTCGATAAAGCGCCACGCGCCTGCCTTGCCGCCCTTGACCTCAAAACTCACCACCGCCCCGAACCCACGCTGCTGGAGCTGGGCCAGGGCATGCTGTGGATGGCTCTTGAGACCCGCGTAGTGGACTTTCTCGATACCCTCCTGCTGCTCCAGCCACTCGGCCAGGACCTGGGCGCTGGCGCAATGGGCACGCATGCGCAAGCTCAGGGTTTCCAGGCCTTTGAGGAAGATCCAGGCGTTGAACGGGCTCAGTGTCGGCCCCGCAGTACGCAAGAAGCCCACCACTTCCTTCATCTGCTCGCTACGGCCGGCCACCACGCCGCCCATGCAGCGCCCCTGGCCGTCGATGAACTTGGTCGCCGAATGCACCACCACATCCGCGCCCAGCTTCAGCGGCTGTTGCAACGCCGGGGTACAGAAGCAGTTATCGACCACCAGCATCGCGCCTTTGGCGTGGGCGATCTTGGCCAGCGCCGCGATGTCCACCAATTCAGCCAGTGGGTTGGAGGGCGATTCGACGAACAGCAAGCGGGTATTGGCCTTGATCGCCTCGCCCCAGCCCGACAGATCCGCCAGGGGCACGTAGTCGACTTCGATACCGAAACGCTTGAAGTACTTCTCGAACAGGCTGATGGTCGAACCAAATACGCTGCGCGACACCAGCACATGATCGCCAGCACTGCACAGGCTCATCACCACCGCCAGGATGGCCGCCATGCCGGTGGCGGTCGCCACGGCCTGCTCTGCGCCTTCCAGCGCCGCGATACGCTCCTCGAACGCCCGCACGGTCGGGTTGGTGTAGCGCGAGTAGACGTTCCCCGGCACATCGCCGGCAAAACGCGCTGCCGCGTCCGCCGCCGAGCGAAAAACATAGCTGGAGGTGAAGAACATCGGGTCGCCGTGCTCACCTTCCGGGGTGCGGTGTTGGCCGGCACGTACCGCCAGGGTATCGAACGCTACGCCCTCAAGGTCGCTATCCAGCCGACCGGCATCCCAATCCTGACTCATGCTGCCCACTCCTTGCTCTGTTCTGTAGATATAAACGCAAACCGGCCCCTAAGGGCCGGTGTTCAATCAGTTGTTGTACAGATCGATGATCGCGCTCACCGCCTGGGTCTTGACCTTGGAGGCATCGTTGCGTGCCTGCTCGATCTTGTTCAGGTAGGCCTCGTCAACGTCGCCGGTGACGTACTTGCCGTCGAACACCGCACAGTCGAAGTTTTCGATCTTGATCTTGCCGCCACCAACCGCCTCGATCAGATCAGGTAGGTCCTGGTAGATCAGCCAGTCGGCGCCGATCAGGTCGGCCACATCCTGGGTTGAGCGATTGTGGGCGATCAATTCATGGGCACTGGGCATGTCGATGCCATAGACGTTGGGGTAGCGAACGGCCGGCGCCGCCGAGCAGAAGTACACGTTCTTGGCACCTGCTTCGCGGGCCATCTGGATGATCTGCTTGCACGTGGTGCCGCGCACGATGGAGTCGTCCACCAGCATCACGTTCTTGCCGCGGAACTCCAGCTCGATGGCATTGAGCTTCTGGCGCACGGATTTCTTGCGCGCAGCCTGGCCCGGCATGATGAAGGTCCGACCGATGTAGCGGTTCTTTACGAAGCCTTCACGGAATTTCACGCCCAGGTGGTTGGCCAGCTCCAGCGCCGCGGTGCGGCTGGTGTCGGGAATCGGGATGACCACATCGATATCGTGGTCAGGACGCTCGCGCAGGATCTTCTCGGCCAGCTTCTCGCCCATGCGCAGACGCGCCTTGTAGACCGAAACACCATCGATGATCGAGTCCGGACGGGCCAGGTAAACGTGCTCGAAGATGCACGGGCTGAGCTTCGGGTTGACCGCACACTGACGGGTGTGCAGCTTGCCTTCTTCGGTGATGTAGACCGCTTCGCCCGGCGCCAGGTCGCGGATCAGGGTGAAGCCCAGCACATCCAGCGAAACGCTTTCGGAGGCAATCATGTACTCGACGCCTTCGTCGGTATGACGCTGGCCGAAGACGATCGGGCGGATGCCGTTAGGGTCGCGGAAACCGACAATGCCGTAACCGGTGACCATCGCCACCACGGCGTAGCCGCCCACGCAACGGTTGTGCACGTCGGTGACAGCGGCGAAAACGTCTTCTTCGGTCGGCTGCAACTTGCCGCGCTGGGCCAGTTCGTGGGCAAACACGTTGAGCAGCACTTCGGAGTCCGAATTGGTGTTGACGTGGCGCAGGTCCGACTCGTAGATCTCCTTGGCCAACTGCTCGACGTTGGTCAAGTTGCCGTTGTGTGCCAGGGTGATGCCATAAGGCGAGTTGACGTAAAACGGTTGAGCTTCGGCCGAGGTCGAGCTGCCCGCGGTCGGGTAGCGCACATGGCCGATGCCCATATGGCCGACCAGGCGCTGCATGTGACGCTGATGGAACACGTCACGGACCAGGCCGTTGTCCTTGCGCAGGAATAACCGGCCATCGTGGCTGGTTACGATACCGGCAGCGTCCTGGCCGCGGTGCTGGAGGACGGTTAGCGCGTCATACAGCGCCTGATTGACGTTCGACTTACCGACGATACCGACGATGCCACACATGCGACGCAACCCCTACTTAATGAAACTGAACTGAACACCACTCACGGGGCCGTGTTGACCGGCAAGAGGTGCTCCTTGAACGGTATTTCAGCGGGTACGCTGATACCGCTGGCCAGCCACTGACTGCTCCACCCCAGAATGAGGTTTTTTGACCAGTCCGCGACCAATAGAAATTGTGGCACGAGCCTTGACTCCTGCCACCACGAATCCTGCTGTACCGGCCCCAGGCTCAACAGCCCGACAGCGATGACCACCAGCAGTGCGCCACGCGCAGCGCCGAACGCCATGCCCAGGAAACGATCGGTCCCGGAAAGCCCGGTGACGCGAATCAATTCGCCGATAAGAAAGTTGACCATTGCGCCGACCAGCAAGGTGGCGACAAACATGATTGCGCAGCCCGCGATCACGCGGGCCGAGGGTGTTTCGATATAACCGCCGAGGTACTCGGACAATGAGCCACCAAACATCCAGGCAACGACTCCTGCGACGATCCAGGTGAGCAACGACAACGCTTCTTTGACGAAGCCGCGACTCAAACTAATCAAAGCAGAGATGGCGATGATGGCAACGATCGCCCAGTCAACCCAGGTAAATGGCACAGTGCAGCCTACAGACGGATAAGGCGGCGCATTTTAGCAGAGCCCATGCCGGTCGGTAAGCCGCGATTACGCGCCCATTTCAAATCAATTGCGCGGTTTTCAGCTGCGTTCCGGCTGAAAGCGCACGACAAAACCCTTGAGGTTGTGTTGACGACCGAGCAAGTCACGCAGGCGATCGGCTTCGGCACGTTCGATCAATGGCCCGACGAACACCCGGTTCTTGCCATCCGCAGAACGGATGTAGGCGTTGTAGCCCTGGCTACGCAGGGTTTTCTGCAGGCTTTCGGCGCCTTCGCGGCTCGCCAGGCTGGCCAGTTGCACCGACCAGCTCACCGACAACCCATTGGCATCGACGCGGCTTTGGCTGACATCCGGGCGCACCGCAGGCTGCACCGCCGCAGGCTTGGGCGGCGTAGGTGGGGCGACAGGCTTGCTGGCGGCAATGGGCGCTGTCGGCGGGGTCGCCGGAACGCTAGGCGCAATCGACTCGGCGATCTCTTCATCGCTCGGTACCGGCTCCTGGGGCAGGGCCTCGGGCTCGGGTACCACCACCGGTTCAACCTCAATCTGCGCCATGGCCGGGGCGGCGGGCGCCGCCGGCGCCTCGACCACAACCTGCCGCTGTTCATCCTGGCGGGAGAACAACATCGGCAAGAAAATCACCGCCAGCGCCACCAGGACCAGGGCCCCGACCATGCGCTGCTTATAAGCGTTATCCAGCAAAGCCATTTGCCACTTCCTCCGTGGAGCGCCGGGCCAGCCATTGAAGGGCCTCGGCGACACAATAAAATGATCCGAACAACAGGATCTCGTCCTCTTCCGTCGCTTGTGCGCACTGCCCTTGCAGAGCCTCACTCACACTGCCATAGGACGTCACCGCGGCACCAAGGTTCTGTAGCGCCGCTTGCAGGTCCACCGCCGAGCGAGTGCGAGCCGTATCCAGTGGCGCGACCGCCCAATGCCGGACGCTGGCACTCAACGGCGCCAACACGCCCTGTAGATCCTTGTCCGCCAGCAGGCCGAACACCGCGAGGCGCTTACCCGCCACCGGCCGCAGGGCCAAGCGATGAGCCAGGTACTGCGCGGCGTGGGGGTTGTGGCCGACGTCCAGCAGCAGGTTCAGGCGCTTGCCCTGCCAGTTGAATTGGCGCCGGTCCAGGCGCCCGACCACCCGGGTGTCGCGCAGCGCCGCGGCGATCTGCCCAGCCTCCCAGGGCAAGCCCAGCAGCAAATAGGCCTGCAAGGCCAGCGCGGCGTTTTCCATGGGCAGGTCGAGCAACGGCAAGTCGCGCAATTGCACCTCTTGGCCCCGCCGATCCAGCCCACGCCATTGCCAGAATTGCTCAGTCACCCCCAGATCGAAATCGCGGCCGCGCAAAAACAGCGGGCAACCCAGTTCACGGGCCTTGTCCAGCAGGGGTTGCGGAGGATTGAGGTCGCCACACAGCGCAGGCGCGCCCGGGCGGAAGATGCCGGCCTTCTCGAAGGCTACCGATTCGCGGGTATCACCCAGGTACTCGACGTGATCGACACCGATGCTGGTGACCAGCGCCACATCGGCGTCTACCAAGTTGACGGTGTCCAGGCGCCCGCCCAGGCCGACTTCCAGCACCACAGCGTCCAGTGCCGAACGCTGGAACAGCCAGAATGCCGCCAGCGTGCCCATCTCAAAGTAAGTCAGGGTGGTTGCGCCGCGCCCGGCCTCGACCGCCTCGAAGGCTTCGCACAGCTGGGCGTCTGTGGCTTCGCGCCCGTCGAGCTGCACCCGCTCGTTGTAGCGCAGCAGGTGCGGCGAATTGTAGACGCCAACCTTAAGCCCCTGCGCCCGTAGCAATGACGCCACGAAAGCACAGGTCGAACCCTTGCCATTGGTCCCCGTCACGGTGACCACCCGTGGCGCCGGCTTGCCCAGCCCCATTCTCGCGGCTACCTCTTGCGAGCGTGCCAGCCCCATATCGATGGCCGACGGGTGCAACTGCTCAAGGTAGGCGAGCCATTCGCCAAGGGTGCGCTGGGTCATAGGTTGGCAGGCACCGGCGGCACGACGATCGGCTCAATCGGCGCGGCCACGTACTCAGGCGTCGGTAGGCCCATCAGTTGCGCCAGCAGGTTACCCAGGCGCGGGCGCAGTTCCTGACGGGCAATAATCATGTCGATGGCGCCGTGTTCCAGCAAGAATTCACTGCGCTGGAAACCTTCGGGCAGCTTTTCGCGCACGGTCTGCTCAATCACACGTGGGCCGGCGAAACCGATCAGGGCCTTGGGTTCGGCGACAATCACATCACCAAGCATCGCCAGGCTGGCGGAAACACCGCCGTAGACCGGGTCGGTCAGCACGGAGATGAACGGAATGCCTTCTTCACGCAGGCGCGCCAGCACGGCCGAGGTCTTGGCCATCTGCATCAGCGAGATCAGGGCTTCTTGCATCCGCGCACCACCGGAGGCGGCGAAGCAAATCATTGGGCAGCGATGTTCCAGGGCATGGTTGGCAGCGCGCACGAAGCGCTCGCCAACAATGGCACCCATCGAACCGCCCATGAAGGAGAACTCGAACGCCGACACCACCACTGGCATGCCCAGCAGAGTACCGCTCATGGAGATCAATGCATCTTTCTCGCCGGTCTGCTTTTGGGCAGCGGTGAGGCGGTCCTTGTACTTCTTGCCGTCGCGGAACTTCAGGCGATCGACCGGCTCCAGATCGGCGCCCAGTTCAACGCGGCCATCGAGGTCAAGGAAGATATCGATACGGGCGCGCGCGCCGATCCGCATGTGGTGGTTGCACTTAGGGCAAACATCCAGGGTTTTTTCCAGTTCGGGGCGATACAGCACCGCCTCGCAGGACGGACATTTGTGCCACAGACCTTCAGGCACCGAGCTTTTCTTCACCTCGGAACGCATGATCGAAGGGATCAGTTTGTCTACTAACCAGTTGCTCATGCTTTCTTTCTCCAGTACCGGCGGCCCGAACCCTTGAGGTTCGAGGCCCCGCGTATGCCCTTGAGCTAAATTCATGTGTGCGGCGATGATCGGTTCGCTAGCGCGGTCAGCGCCAGGCTTGACCTGCGGGCGCGAGCCCATCCTCAGCCATCAAGGCGCCCGCCCTTGAGCAGTCGCCACTTCGATTCGGACCGTCCAGCGACGGCGCCGGCCTGCTTTGTACAGTGGTGTTATGGACGGCAGTCAACTGCACGTCGTCACATCCTCTACGCGCAACCGCGAACGGCCTGCATGAAGGCGCGAACCTTGGCGTGGTCCTTGATGCCCTTGCCCTGCTCCACCCCGCCACTGACATCCACTGCGTAAGGGCGAACCCGGGCAATGGCGTCGGCCACGTTTTCGGCGCACAAGCCGCCGGCAAGGATAATCGGTTTGCACAAACCTTTGGGCACCAGCGCCCAATCGAACGCCTCGCCCGTGCCGCCGGGGACACCTTCGACATAGGTGTCGAGCAACATCCCGCTGGCCCCGGCATATGCCTGGCAACTGGCGGTGATGTCATCCCCGGCCTTGACCCGCAGCGCCTTAATATAGGGGCGACGGTAGCCTTCACAATCGGCCGGGGTTTCGTCGCCGTGGAACTGCAACAGATCCAGGGGCACCGCATCGAGAATCTCGCCCAACTCGCAGCGGCTGGCGTTGACGAACAACCCCACGGTGCTCACGAATGGCGGCAGCGCGGCAATGATGGCCCGCGCCTGCTGCACCGTGACCGCCCGCGGGCTCTGGGCGTAGAACACCAGGCCAATGGCATCCGCCCCAGCCTCGACCGCCGCCAACGCATCGTCTATGCGGGTAATACCGCAAATTTTGCTGCGAACGGCTGCCATATCGCGAAAACTCCAAGGCTTGTCCGGGAAAGCCCCGGATGGTAGCAAATGCTTTTCCAGGCGTCAGCCGTCAAGTTCCGCGAACCCGGTAAGGAAGTGCGGGCCGATAAAACGCTCGGGCAACTCAAATTCGTCGTGGTACTCGACCTGCACCAAATACAGGCCATAGGGGTGGGCCGTTACCCCGCCGGTACGGCGGATGCGGCTCTGCAGCACTTCCCGGGCCCATTCCACCGGGCGCTCGCCGGCACCGATGGTCATCAGCACCCCAGCGATGTTGCGCACCATATGGTGCAGGAACGAACCGGCGCGGATATCCAGCACGATCATCTTGCCGTGCTGGGTAACCCGCAGGTGGTGGAGCTTCTTGATCGGCGACTTGGCCTGGCATTGCCCCGCGCGAAAGGCACTGAAGTCATGGGTGCCCACCAGGTGGCTGGCGGCCTCGGCCATGCGCTGTACGTCCAGCGGGCGGTGGTTCCAGGTGATTTCCTGGTTCAAATGCGCCGGGCGGATCTGATCGTTGTAGATCACGTAGCGGTAACGCCGGGCAATGGCCTTGAACCGCGCATGAAAGTGCGCCGGCATGACCTTGGCCCAACTGACGCTGATGTCATGGGGCAGGTTGATATTGGCGCCCATCACCCACGCCTTCATCGAGCGCTCGGCCTGGGTGTCGAAGTGCACCACTTGCCCGCACGCGTGCACTCCGGCATCGGTACGCCCGGCACACATCAGCGACACCGGCGAGTTGGCGACTTTGGACAGCGCGTTCTCAAGGGTTTCCTGCACGGTCAGCACGCCCGAGGCCTGGCGTTGCCAGCCGCAATAGCGCGAGCCCTTGTATTCCACACCCAGTGCGATTCGGGAAAAGCCTGCGGCCGCCATTTCGGCGGCCGCGTTATCTATATTTGCCAAGGACTTACAGCCTGCTGAGGGACGCAAAGGCGGCCATTATAAGGCCGCTACCGGCCGACGCCATGTTCCGCCGTGTTTTTGTTGGCGGATAGGCTGAGCCAGGGTGATTGCAGCGGGCCACATGCTTTCGCTATATATACATATATATAACGACAACCACCGCCGAGACCTGATGCAATGAACGCGATACCGAAAGAAGCCGTGGGCACGGCTTATAGCCTGGAAGGCATGCTGCATGCCAAACGCAAGACCTGGGAAGCCATCGATGAAATGGCCCGGCGCATTCACCCCGGCATGCTCGAGTCCGCGGCCCGCACCATGGGCTTTGAGGTACTGGAAGAACTGGGCATGGACCGCATCTGGCACCCACTGCTGATCCGTTTCGGTACCAACACCCTAAAAACCTTCAAGCAGCGTTCCGACGGTGACCCGCGCCTGGGTGAGGACGATATTTTCCTGATTGACCTGGGTGTGGTCTGGGACCGCCACGAAGGCGACTGCGGCGCTACCTTCACCACCGGCAGCGACCCCGAAATGCAGGCCTGTGCAGTGGCGGCCAAGACGTTGTTCGATGAGGTTTACCGCTACTGGCGCGACGAACACGTCGCCGGCCCGGCGCTCTACGCCTACGCCGCCGAACGGGCGAGCGCCATGGGCTGGGTGCTTAATCTGGATATCAAGGGCCACCGGGTCAGCGACTTCCCCCATGCCATCTATCGCGCGGGTGACCTGGGCGATTTCCAGGCCTGCCCGAACGTAGGCCTGTGGATCCTGGAAATCCAGATCGCCCACCCGACCCGAGCGTTTGGCGCGTTTTATGAAGATTTGCTGACCTGAAAAAACTGTGGGGGAGCGCCGCTCAGGCGCTCCCCCACAGAGGCTGTACCTGCATCAGGATCAGGCCAGGCGATCGAGCATTGCCTTGGCTTCGCCGCGCTGGCCATCGTCGCCCTCGGTGAGCACTTCGGCCAGGATGTCCCGGGCACCGGCACTGTCGCCCATGTCGATATACGCCTGGGCTAAGTCGAGTTTGGTGGCTACTTCATCTGTGCCGGAGAGGAAGTCGAACTCCGAATCGTCACCCATGGCTGCGTCGTCGGCTGTGAAGGTCGGCTCGGCCATGCTCTGGGACAAGCGATCCAGCTCGGCGTTGACGTCATCCAACTCAGCGGAGAAGGCATCCGGCTCCGCCTGAACGTCCAGCTCGTCGGACAGGGACAGGTCAAAGTCGGCGGGTAAATCCAAATCATCCAGAGCGGCTTGGGTGACCGTCGGCACCTCGGCGGCCGACAGGTCTTTGAACTCGTCATCCAGGCTCAGCAGGTCTTCGTCGGCCAGGGCTTCCTCAGGCAGGTCGGCACCCAGGTCGAAGTCAAAATCCGACAGGTCGTCCAGGCTTTCCTTGGCTTCGGTCTGCTGCGCCAGCACCGACTCGAAACTCAGGTCGTCGTCCAGCGGGAAGGCTTCCAGCTCCGGCACCGAGGCGACAGTAGCGGGCGATGCCGCTTCCAGGTCATCCAGGCTCAGGTCGAAGTCAGCGTCCAGCTCATCCGAAGAAGCCACGGCAGGCGCCGGGGCCGCTGCGGGCTCATCTTGCAGCAGCTCCTTGACGTACTGGGCGTCGAGCTCAGCCGCCACTGCCGCCGCACCGAGCGCCGCCACTGCCATGGCCGGGAAACGGGCCTTGAGCTGTTCGACTTCGGCAAAGTTCTTACCGTTAGCCACCAACTGGCGCTCTTGCACCACGAACGCGTCGCGGTCGCCCTGCTCGCCGTAGACTTCCATCAGTTTCAGGCGCAGGTCGCTGCGTTGCGGCTCTTGCTTGATGGCTTCTTCAAGCAACTCGGCAGCCTGGTTCAGGCGACCGTTGGCGATATGGGATTGGGCCTGGGCCAGCACGTCGTCGGAACGCTCGGCGGCCGGCGCCACCAGGGGCGCGGCAATCGGCGCCTGCACCACCACCGGCGCGATCACCGGAGCTGGAGCTGGAGCTGGAGCTGGAGCTGGAGCTGGAGCTGGAGCTGGAGCTGGAGCGAGGTTGACGCTCGGCGGGGGAACGTCAAGGCCTTCGAAGCTGCTTTGCGGCAGGTCCATGTCCGAGGACAGGTCGGACTCTTCGGCCAGGGCACGGGCCATGCGCAGGTGCTTTTCCGCTTCTTGCTGCGCCTTGCGGCGACGGGCCAGCAACAACAACAGCAGAAGCAGGATCACCGCGCCGCCACCCACCAGGCCCAACAGCAACGGATTGGTCAGCAAATCGTTGTACTTCGCCTCCTCGCTCGCCGCTGGGGCTACCGGTTCAGGGGCCGGCGCCACAGTGGCCACAGGGGCAGGCTGAGCAACCAGTTCGGCCGGCATTGCCGGATTGCCTGGGCTCGGGGCGCTGGCCACGGCCGCTGTCGCTGGGGCGGAACCTTCGGCCTGCAACTTGGCCAATTGGTCGTTTTTCAGTTCAATCAGGCGCTGGAGCTTGTCCAGTTGACTTTGCAGGTCGGCCATGCGGCTTTTCAGCTCGGCATTGTCGCGGCGGCTGGCATCGAGGCTTTCCTGGGTCACCGCAAGCTTGTCGCTCAACGCCTTGCTGTCGTTGCCGCCCTTGCCGGAGTTGGCCGAAACCAAACTCAGCTTGTCCGTCTTCGGCCCTTGGCTGGGGGCGACGGTGGCCCGCGCACGCTTGGTGGCGTCCAGCGGTTGCGCCCGCGCCGCGCGGCGGCCCTGACGCCAGGCCACATATTGGGCATTCACCTCGGCGACGGCGGCCGGTTGCGCCAGGGCAGTGCTTTGGGTGGTATCCGGCAGGCGCAAGACCTGGCCGGTTTTCAGGCGATTGATGTTGCCATCGACGAAGGCATCGGGGTTCAGCGCCTGGATCGCCAGCATGGTTTGCTGGATCGAACCGCCATTGCGCGCCTTGGCCGCGATTTCCCAGAGGGTGTCGCGGGCGCGGGTGGTGTGCTGCGCCGGTTTGCCGGGCGCGGTGACTGGGGCCGCCGTCGGGTTGACCGCTTGCGCTGGTGCAGGCTGGGCCGCAGCATCGGCGGCTTGCGGGGAGAACTTGGACGGGTCGAGCAGCACGCTGTAATCACGCAGCAAGCGGCCGTTGGGCCACATCACTTGCACCAGGAACTTGACCATGGGCTCGGTGAGCGGTTTGCTCGACGTCACCCGCAGCACGCTTTTGCCGCCAGGGTTGAGCACCGTGGTGAAACGCAGTTCATCAAGAAAGGCCTGGCGGTCGACACCGGCCTTGCTGAAGTCTTGCGGCGAGGCGAGGCTGGGCACCACTTCGGCGGCGGTGAGGTCCTTGACGTCCAGCAGTTCGATCTCTGCCACCAGCGGTTGGGCCGGGGCTGACTTGAGGGTCAGCTCACCCAGGCCAAGGGCCTGCGCCACGCCAGAGGACAGCGCCGAGGCGGCCGCAATTGCCAGCACCAGTTTGCGAACTTGAACCATAGCCTCATCCTTTGTTGAACATTCCTCGGCCAGCGAGAAGGTTTAGTAGCCGCTGCCGTAAGGCACTGCGCGCAGCCTTGTAGGGAACGTGCGCGCGATTAATTCCGTGAAGCTGCGGGCCCCGCGGGAGGCCCGGTTCGGCCAAGCATAGCGCCTGGTCAGAAACATTCGGTAAATTGGCGCCAAGTATCTTTTACAGCAGGTCTTTTATCAACAACTCAGCCACTTGCACGGCGTTGAGCGCCGCGCCTTTGCGCACGTTGTCGCAGGTCAGCCACAGGTTGAGTTCCGTCGCGTCGTCCACACCGTGGCGAACCCGGCCAACGTAGACCACGTCCTGCCCTACCGCATCGCCCACCGCGGTCGGATAATCGCCGGCCTCCACCAGTTCGATGCCCGGTGCGTTTTCCAGGGCCTGGTTGACCTTGCCCAGGTCCACCGCCGCCGCACATTGCAGGCTGACAGTAAAGCTATCGCCAAAAAACACCGGCGCTTGAACGCAAGTCACGGAAATCTTCAATAAAGGCTGCGCCAGAACGTCGCGCAGTTCGCGCACCAGGCGTTTTTCCAGGAGGGTGTGGCCCTGGGCGTCCGGCTTGCCAACCTGGGCCAGCAGGTTGAACGCCATCTGCCGGTCAAAGAACTTGGGCTCCAACGGGCGGACATTGAGCAACTCGGCGGTTTGCCGGGCCAACTCCTTCACCGCGTCGCGCCCCTGGGCAGAGACCGCGAGGCTGGCCGTCAGGCTGACCCGCTGGATGTCGAGCACGCTCTGCAAGGGTGCCAGCACCACGGCCAGGCTGGTGGCCGAAGGGCTGGGGCTGCTGACTTGAAGCGGCTTGGCCAGGCTCGCCAGTACCTGGCCATTGACCTCCGGCACCACCTGGGGTGCCTGCTCGGCGGGCAAGGCGCCGGACAGGTCGATCACTGCGCATCCCGCTGCGGTCGCACGCGGCGCGAAGCTCAGGGTGACGGCCGGGCCGGCGGCGAAGAACACCAGTTGCACCTTGGCGAAATCGAACTCATCCACTTCCCGCACCCGCAGGTTTTTCCCACGAAACGGCAGCGAGTGCCCCGCCGACTCGCTGCTGGCCAGCAAATGCAGGTCGCCCACCGGGAAGTCGCGCTCTTCGAGGATCTGCACCAGGGTTTCGCCGACCGTGCCGGTGGCGCCGATCACGGCGATATCAAAGGACTGGCTCATGGGGTTTACCTCAGGCGAAACGGGGGGAGCGGCACTTTACCGGGTGGGTGGCATGCAGGCAATTAAAGGCCATCGCGGGCAAACCCATTGCGCCATAAAAAAACCCGCGCTTCTTGCAAGGCGCGGGTTCTTCTACAACACGAAAGGATCAACGCTCCAGTAGGATCCGCAGCATGCGCCGCAGCGGTTCCGCCGCGCCCCACAACAACTGGTCGCCGACGGTGAACGCGCCCAGGTACTGAGTGCCCATGTTCAGTTTGCGCAAGCGGCCCACGGGTACATTCAGGGTGCCGGTGACCTTGGTCGGGCTCAGCTCCTGCATGCTGATATCGCGTTGGTTCGGCACCAGTTTGACCCACGGGTTGTGCTGGCTGATAAGCCCTTCGATATCGGCGATCGGCACGTCTTTGTTGAGCTTGATGGTCAGCGCCTGGCTGTGGCAGCGCATCGCGCCGATGCGCACGCAGATGCCGTCCACCGGGATCGGGCTCTTGAAGCGGCCCAGGATCTTGTTGGTTTCGGCCTGGGCCTTCCACTCTTCGCGGCTCTGGCCGTTAGGCAGTTCCTTGTCGATCCACGGAATCAGGCTGCCCGCCAGCGGTACGCCGAAGTTTTCGGTCGGGTAGGCTTCGCTGCGCATGGCTTCGGCCACACGCCGGTCGATATCGAGGATGGCGCTGGCCGGGTCGGCCAGTTGATCGGCGACCGCAGCGTGGGTCGCGCCCATCTGCTTAATCAGTTCGCGCATGTTCTGCGCGCCGGCACCGGAGGCCGCCTGATAGGTCATGGCGCTCATCCATTCCACCAGGCCAGCCTCGAACAGGCCGCCCAGGCCCATGAGCATCAGGCTGACGGTGCAGTTGCCGCCGATATAGTTCTTGGTGCCCGCGTCGAGTTGCTGGTCGATGACCTTGCGGTTCACCGGGTCCAGCACGATCACGGCGTCGTCCTGCATGCGCAGGCTGGACGCGGCGTCGATCCAGTAGCCCTGCCAGCCCGCTTCGCGCAGCTTGGGGAAGACTTCGCTGGTGTAGTCGCCGCCCTGGCAGGTCAGGATCACGTCGAGGGTTTTCAGCTCTTCAATGCTGTACGCGTCCTTGAGCGGGGCAATGTCCTTGCCCACGGACGGGCCTTGGCCACCGACATTGGAAGTGGTGAAAAACACCGGTTCGATAAGATCGAAGTCCTGCTCTTCCAGCATCCGCTGCATGAGCACGGAACCGACCATGCCGCGCCAACCGATCAGACCTACACGTTTCATCGCAACTACACCTTGTTAAAAAGTGGGCTCGCTCGCCGCCATCGGCGCCAAGCGCGGCCCGAGAGATTACAGATTCCGCAGCGCGGCGACTACTGCGTCGCCCATTTCCTGCGTCCCGACTTTAGTGCAACCGGCCGACCAGATATCTCCGGTGCGCAAGCCCTGGTCCAGCACCTGGCTGACGGCCTGCTCGATGGCATCGGCGGCGGCGTTCAGATTGAAGCTGTAACGCAACATCATCGACACCGACAAAATGGTTGCCAGCGGGTTGGCAATGCCCTGGCCCGCGATATCCGGCGCCGAACCGTGGCACGGCTCGTACATGCCCTTGTTGTTGGCATCCAGGGAGGCCGAGGGCAGCATGCCGATGGAGCCGGTGAGCATTGACGCCTGGTCAGACAGAATGTCGCCGAACAGGTTGTCGGTGACGATCACGTCGAACTGCTTGGGCGCGCGCACCAGTTGCATGGCGGCGTTGTCCACGTACATGTGGCTCAGTTCGACGTCCGGGTAGTCCTGGGCCACTTGCTCGACGATTTCGCGCCACAGTTGGCTGGAGGCCAGCACGTTGGCCTTGTCCACCGAGCAGACTTTCTTGCCGCGCACCCGGGCCATGTCAAAGCCCACGCGGGCGATGCGGCGGATCTCGCTTTCGCTGTACGGCAGGGTGTCGTAGGCCTGGCGCTCGCCGTTTTCCAGGGTGCGGGTGCCACGGGGCGCGCCGAAGTAGATGCCGCCGGTCAGCTCGCGGACGATAAGGATGTCCAGGCCCGAGACGATTTCCGGTTTCAGGCTTGAGGCGTCGGCCAGTTGCGGGTAAAGGATCGCCGGGCGCAGGTTGCCGAACAGGCCCAGTTGCGCACGGATTTTCAGCAGACCGCGCTCAGGGCGGATGTCGCGCTCGATCTTGTCCCATTTCGGCCCACCCACGGCACCCAGCAGGACCGCGTCAGCGGCGCGGGCGCGGTCCAGGGTTTCGTCGGCCAGGGGCACGCCGTGCTTGTCGATGGCCGCGCCACCGATCACGTCGTGGCTCAGCTCGAAGCCCAAGGCATACTTGTGGTTGGCCAGTTCCAGGACTTTGACCGCTTCGGCCATGATTTCCGGACCAATGCCGTCACCCGGGAGAATCAGAATCTGCTTGCTCATGCTTTCCTCTTGTTATCTAGCGACCGGCCCGCGGGCCCGTCCGGAAAAATTTAGGTGTGTGCCTAGCGCTCGGCCCACAGCACCAGCACGTCGGTACTGAAGGAGCCGTCGGCCTCGATCTCGAAGTAGTCGCGCACTTCCTGGCCCATGGCCTGCTGCAACTGGCGGATCGCTACGCACAAGGCCTCGGGCGTGCGCATCCGCGCCACCCAGGAGCTGTACTCCAACCGCAGGCGCTGGCGCGAGGTGCTGCGCACATGCAGGCCGGCGTCGCTGACCTGGCGCAGCCACTGGCCAGCATCGTAATCGCGCACGTGGCTGGTGTCGCGCAGTACCTCGACGCTTTGCAGGTAGGTGTCGAGCAACGGGCTGCCCGGCGACAACACATCGACGAATGCCGCCACGCCACCGGGCTTGAGCACCCGGCGCACTTCCCGCAGCGCCAGGCCCAGGTCGCTCCAGTGGTGGGCCGAATAGCGGCTGAACACGAAATCGAACTCGCCATCGGCAAACGGCAAGCGCTCGGCAGCGCCCTGTACGGTGCCGATGTTGCCCAGGCCACGATCTACTGCGGCGGCGGCCACCACGTCGAGCATCTGCTGGGAGAGGTCGTAGGCGACCACTTCCTTGACCAACGGCGCCACATGGAAGCTCACATGCCCGGCACCGCAGCCCAGGTCCAGCAAGCGCGCCTCGCCCTGCCCGGCCAGTTCGGCCTGGAGCAGCGCGAATTCAGTGCCCTGGGCGTGAACTGCGCTGCTCAGGTAGGCCGAGGCCTGTTCGCCGAACTGCTTTTGCACGACTTGGGTGTGGGCGGTGGTCATGATGAGTTCCTTGGGTTTGTGGCATGGATACTGGCGCTATCGCGGGCAAGCCCGCTCCCCCACTTGACTGCATTCGCGCATCGGCCGGTGGGAGCGGGCCTGCCCGCGAAGGCGTCAGGGCGATCTACCGCACATCAAGCATCGCGAAACAGCCACGGCTGGCTCGCCCGGTGCTTGGCCTCGAACGCGGCAATGGCGTCGCCGTCCTGCAAGGTCAGGCCGATGTCGTCCAGGCCATTAATCAAGCAGTGCTTGCGAAACGCATCGAGCTCGAAGTGGTAGACCTTGCCGTCCGGGCGGGTCACGGTTTGCGCGGCCAGGTCGATGGTCAACTGGTAGCCGGGGTTGGCCTCGACTTGCTGGAACAACTCATCGACTTCGGCGTCGCTGAGGATGATCGGCAGCAAGCCGTTCTTGAAGCTGTTGTTGAAGAAGATATCGGCGTAGCTGGGCGCGATGATGCTGCGAAAACCGTACTCTTCCAGGGCCCAGGGCGCGTGTTCGCGGCTGGAGCCGCAGCCGAAGTTCTCCCGGGCCAACAGGACGCTGGCGCCCTGGTAACGCTCGGCGTTGAGCACGAAATCCTTGTTCAGCGGGCGCTTGGAGTTGTCCTGGTAGGCGTAGCCCACGTCCAGGTAGCGCCACTCATCGAACAGGTTGGGGCCGAAACCGGTGCGCTTGATCGACTTGAGAAATTGCTTGGGAATGATCTGGTCGGTATCGACGTTGGCCCGATCCAATGGCGCGACCAAACCTGTGTGCTGGGTAAAAGCTCTCATCGGTAACTCCTCAGATCAATTCACGAACGTCGATGAAACGACCGTTCACTGCCGCCGCCGCAGCCATGGCCGGGCTGACGAGGTGGGTGCGGCCACCGGCGCCTTGGCGCCCCTCGAAGTTGCGGTTGGAGGTCGAGGCGCAATGCTCGCCTGATTCCAAGCGGTCCGGGTTCATCGCCAGGCACATGGAGCAACCCGGCTCGCGCCATTCAAAACCGGCGTCGAGGAAAATCTTGTCCAGGCCTTCGGCTTCGGCCTGGGCCTTCACCAAGCCGGAACCCGGGACCACGATGGCCTGCTTGATGGTGGACGCCACTTTGCGGCCCTTGGCGATGACCGCTGCGGCGCGCAAGTCTTCGATCCGCGAGTTGGTGCACGAACCGATGAACACGCGATCGAGCTGGATATCGGTGATCGCCTGGTTGGCCGACAGGCCCATGTACTTCAAGGCGCGCTCGATGGAACCGCGCTTGACCAGGTCCGGTTCGCGGGCCGGATCGGGCACGTTCTGGTCCACTGCCAACACCATCTCCGGCGAGGTGCCCCAACTGACTTGCGGCTTGATCTGCGTTGCGTCGAGTTCGACCACCGTGTCGAACACCGCATCGGCGTCAGACACCAGGTCTTTCCAGGCTTCTACCGCCAGGTCCCATTCCGCGCCCTTGGGCGAGAACGGGCGGACCTTAACGTAGGCCACGGTTTTTTCGTCCGCCGCCACCAGGCCCACGCGGGCACCGGCCTCGATGGACATGTTGCAGATGGTCATGCGGCCTTCGACCGACAGGTCGCGAATCGCGCTGCCGGCGAACTCGATGGCGTGGCCATTGCCGCCGGCGGTGCCGATCTTGCCGATCACCGCGAGGACAATGTCCTTGGCGGTGACGCCGAACGGCAATTGCCCTTCGACGCGCACCAGCATGTTCTTCATCTTTTTCGCCACCAGGCACTGGGTAGCGAACACATGCTCCACCTCGGAGGTGCCGATGCCGTGGGCCAGCGCACCGAAGGCGCCGTGGGTGGAGGTGTGGGAGTCACCGCAGACCACGGTCATACCCGGCAAGGTTGCGCCCTGCTCCGGGCCGATGACGTGGACGATGCCCTGGCGCACGTCGTTCATCTTGAACTCGGTGATGCCGTACTCGTCGCAGTAGTCGTCCAGGGTCTGCACTTGCAGGCGCGACACCTGGTCGGTAATGGCCTCGATCCCGCCCTTGCGGTCCGGGGTGGTCGGCACGTTGTGATCGGGGGTGGCGATGATCGAGTCAACGCGCCAAGGCTTGCGCCCGGCCAGGCGCAGGCCTTCGAAAGCTTGGGGCGAGGTCACTTCGTGGATGATGTGACGATCGATGTAGATCAGCGACGAACCGTCGTCGCGTCGTTTCACTTCGTGGGAATCCCAGAGCTTGTCGTAAAGCGTCTTGCCAGCCATCAGACGGTCCTCATCAGCGCGTATCTATCTTCTATGCCCCAGGCCTTGAAGCGGCTCAATAACCCTTTGGCTTGTGAGGTCGATCCTATGGCGTTACATTGAATAACTCAAATTCATATTTTTTATGCTTTGGATAACCATCTGGAATACAACCATGGACCTGGCCAACCTCAATGCCTTTATCGCCATCGCCGAAACCGGCAGCTTCTCCGGCGCCGGCGAACACCTGCACCTGACCCAACCGGCCATCAGCAAACGCATCGCAGGCCTTGAGCAGCAATTGAATGTGCGCCTGTTCGATCGCCTGGGCCGCGAAGTGAGCCTGACCGAAGCCGGGCGCGCCTTGCTGCCACGGGCCTACCAGATCCTCAATGTGCTGGACGACACCCGCCGCGCCCTGACCAACCTGACCGGCGAAGTGACCGGGCGCCTGACCTTGGCCACCAGCCATCACATCGGCCTGCATCGCTTGCCACCCTTGCTGCGGGCCTTCACCCGGCAATACCCACAGGTGGCACTGGATATTCAGTTTCTCGATTCGGAAGTGGCCTACGAGGAAATTCTCCACGGCCGTGCGGAACTGGCGGTCATCACCCTGGCCCCGGAGCCTCACTCGCTGGTGCGCGCCACGCCGGTGTGGGACGACCCACTGGATTTCGTCGCTGCCCCCGAGCACTCGCTGGCGAGCAACGGTGCGGTCAGCCTGACGGATATCGCCTCGCACCCGGCGGTGTTTCCCGGCGGCAACACCTTTACCCACCATATTGTCCATCGCCTGTTTGAAACCCAGGGCTTGACGCCGAACATCGCCATGAGCACTAACTATCTGGAAACCATAAAAATGATGGTCTCCATTGGCTTGGCCTGGAGTGTGCTGCCGCGGACCATGCTGGACGACCAAGTGGCGCGCATTCCGTTGCCGGGCATACAGCTTACGCGCCAGCTAGGCTATATCCTGCACACCGAAAGGACGCTGTCGAATGCTGCGCGGGCTTTCATGGCCTTACTGGATGCCCAGATCGATCTGCCACGCAAGCCGGCATCCATCGCCTGAGCCATGCCCTGAAACCCTTGCGCTAAACGCTTTATTCAGCCTAAGGCCTGCTCTCAATGCACACACCCGCTGACCGTGTTCCGCCCATGCCACGCATCCAGGCCCTCGACCCGCATACCTCGGAGCAGAGCTGGGAAAGTGCGCCGCAGTTGCTCGCCGCGCTCAATGGCGCCCGCTTGGGCGCCTGGTATTGGGACATCGAGAGTGGGCAGATCAGTTGGTCGCGGGGCACCCAGGCGCTGTTCGGCTTCGACCCCAAGCAACCCTTACCGGCCGACCTCAACTACCTGGACCTGCTCCCCCCGCAGGATCGCGCCAAAACCCTGCGCGCCATTCACGCCGTGCTGGCCGGCGCGCCGCTGGAGCAAGCCATGCACCACCGCATCTGCTGGCCGGACGGCAGCCTGCACTGGCTGGAAATCAACGGCAGCCTGCTCCCGGATAAAAACGGCAAACCGCGCATGATCGGCGTGATCCGCGAAGTCACCCACCAACGCCAACGCGAACAGGCCTTGAGCAGCTCGGAAAAGCGTTTCGCGACCCTGTTCCAACTGTCCCCCAACATGGTGCTGCTGACCCGCCAGGAAGACGGCCTGATAAGCGAAGCCAACCAGTATTTCGAGAGCCTGTTCGGCTGGCCCGCCAAGGATGTGATTGGCCGCACGACCCTGGAACTGGGCCTGTGGGTTCATCCCGAGCAACGCGCGCACCTGATCCACGCTACCCACGCCAAGGGCGAGCTGGTCAGCATGGAAGTGCAGTTCCGCGCCCGCAGCGGGCAACTGCACGACGGCATCCTCAGTGCGCAAAAAGTCGAGTTGGAAGGCCAGCCTTACCTGCTCAGTACCTTTCTCGACACCAGCGAACGCAAGAACGCCGAGCACGCCCTCAAGGACAGCCAGGAACGCTTGGACCTGGCCCTGGAATCGGCGCAATTGGGCACCTGGGACTGGCACATTCCCAGCGGCATGCTCTACGGTTCGGCCCGCGCCGCGCAGTTGCATGGCCTGGACCCGATCCCCTTCCACGAATCCTTCGACGCCTTTTTCGAGGGCGTGCCCGGCGAAGAACGCGACAGCATGCGCAACGCCTATCGCAGCCTACGCGAGGGCCCGGCCGGCAACTACCAACTGACCTACCGCGTGCAACTGGCCGACGGCAGCTCGCGCTACCTGGAAAGCCGCGCCCGCCTCTACCGCGACGAACACGGCGCGCCGCTGCGCATGGCGGGCACCCTGCTGGACATCACCGACCAGGTCGAGCGCGAACAACGCCTGGTGGCTTCCGAGGAGAAATTCGCCAGCCTGTTCCAGGTCAGCCCGGACCCGATTTGCGTCACCCGCCAGGACACCGGCCAATTCATCGAAATCAACTCCGCGTTCACCCAGACCTTCGGCTGGACCGCCGCCGACGTGATGGCACGCAGCGCCGACCAGATCGGCCTGTGGGGCAACACCGGGCAACGTCAGCAACGCATCGAGCAAGTGATCCGCGAGCAAGCACTGACCAATGTCGCCATTGTCGTTCACCACAAGGACGGCCGGGCCCTGACGTGCGTGATCTCCAGCCGCCAGATAAGCGTCGGTAACCAGCCGTGCAGCGTCACCACCCTGCGCGACATCACCCAGCAACAACGCTCCGAAGCCGCGCTCAAGGCCAGCGAAGAGAAATTCGCCAAGGCCTTTCACTCCAGCCCCGACGCCATCACCATTACCGAGCGCGACAGCGGCCGCTACCTGGAAGTCAACGATGGCTTCTGCCGCCTCACCGGCTACCGCGCCGACGAGGTGATCGGCCGTACCGCTTACCAAGTGGGTATCTGGGCAGAAGAAAAACAACGCGCCGACCTGTTGGCAGAACTACGGGCCAAGGGCCGGGTACATCATCAGGAGATGCTCGGGCGCAACAAGCGCGGCGAACCCCTTATCGTGGAAGTCTCGGTGGAGCCCATCACTCTCAACGAGGTGCCGTGCCTGCTACTGACCGCGCGGGACGTCAGCCTGTTGAAGAATGCCGAAGCGCAGATCCGCCACCTGGCCTACCACGACCCGCTGACCAACCTGCCCAACCGCGCCCTGCTGATGGATCGCCTGAGCCAGCAGATCGCCCTGCTCAAGCGCCATAACCTGCGCGGCGCCCTGCTGTTCCTCGACCTGGACCACTTCAAGCACATCAACGATTCCCTCGGCCACCCGGTGGGCGACACCGTGCTGAAAATCGTCACCGCGCGCCTGGAAGCCAGCGTGCGCATGGAAGACACTGTGGCGCGCTTAGGGGGAGACGAGTTCGTGGTGCTGCTCAGTGGCCTGGAAGGTTCACGCGGCGAGGTCAGCGCCCAGGTGCGGCAAGTGGCCGACACCCTGCGCGAATTGCTGTCTGAGCCTATGTTCCTTGACGGCCAGCGCCTACAGGTCACCCCCAGCATCGGTATCGCCCTGATCCCCGACCACGGCTCCACCCCGGCCGACCTGCTCAAACGCGCCGACATCGCCCTGTACCGCGCCAAAGATTCGGGGCGCAACACCACGCAGATGTTCCACACCACCATGCAAAAAGCCGCCAGCGAACGCCTGCGCATGGAAACCGACCTGCGCCTGGCCCTGGCCCGGGGCGAATTCAGCCTGCACTACCAGCCGCAGATAGACGCCCGCGGCCACCGCATCGTCGGCGCCGAAGCCCTGCTGCGCTGGCAACACCCACAACTGGGCGCGCAGTCGCCGAACGAATTCATCAAGGTCCTGGAAGACAGCGGCCTGATACTCGAAGTCGGCACCTGGATCCTCGACGAGGCCTGCCGGGCCTTCCGCCACCTAATCGACCAACACCTGATCGACCCACAGGATTTCAGCCTGTGCGTGAACATCAGCCCGCGCCAGTTCCGCCAGAACGACTTTGTCGAACGCATCGAACACAGCCTGCGCAGCCACCAATTGCCCTTCGGCCTGCTGAAACTGGAAATCACCGAAGGCATCGTGATCCAGAACCTGGACGACACCATCAACAAAATGCGCCGCTTGAAAAAACTGGGCGTCAGCTTTGCCATGGACGACTTCGGCACCGGTTACTCCTCCCTGACCTACCTCAAGCGCCTGCCGGTGGACGCGCTGAAAATCGACCAGTCCTTCGTGCGCGATGCCACCCACGACCCCAACGACGCAGAAATCATCCGCGCCATCGTCGCCATGGCCCTGAGCCTGCACCTGGCGGTGATCGCCGAAGGCGTGGAAACCCAGGAACAACTGGACTTCCTCCAGGGCCTGGGCTGTCACCTCTACCAAGGCTACCTGCACAGCCGGCCGCTGCCGTTGGCGGCGTTTGAGTTGTTGCTCAAGTAAGGGCGTCATGGGCTACACCGCCCCCAATGGATCAGGGTGGGCTCATCGACATGCATCCGACTGCACCCTGGTGAACGAGGGCCCAAAAAAAATGCCAGCCAGCTTACTCGCTGACTGGCATTACGCTAACGACGCCCTTTATGGGCTTGGGCTTAGTGCTGCAGCGCCCGGTTTTGCGCGCCATTGATGGGGATGCGCTTGGCTTTGGCTTCTTCCGGCACGACGCGCAGCAAGTCGATGCTCAACAGACCGTTGCTCAGGTCGGCCGCCTTGATCTCGATGTGGTCGGCCAGGCGGAACGACAGTTTGAACGCACGCTGGGCGATGCCTTGGTGCAGGTAGGTGACATCTTCGTTGGCGTCACGCTTGCCACCACTGACGGTCAGTACGCCTTTTTCGACTTGCAGCTCCAAGTCTTGCTCCTGGAAGCCTGCGGCAGCGATCACGATGCGGTATTGGTCGTCACCGTGTTTTTCCACGTTGTAGGGTGGGTAGCTGCTGCCGGGCTCGTTGCGCAACGCGGTCTCGAACAGGTCGTTGAAGCGATCGAAACCCACCGAGGAACGAAACAGGGGGGCCAGGGAAAATGCAGTACTCATGGTTCAAGTCTCCTGAAATATCAGCAAGGTTTTTAGCAGGGCGACCCGACTTCGGCATCGCCTAACCCCTAGATAAGGACCACTGATGGCATTTCAAGCGTCTTTTTTTATTTTTTTCAGGCCGCCTTGGGCACGGGTAAACCGAGCAGACGCGAGACCTGATCGAGCTCGGTTTCGCGCCGCAACAGGGTGAACAATGCCACTGCCTCGGGGTAATTACGGGTCAGCATCGCCAGCCACTGCTTGAGGCGCCCCGGCGATTGGCGCGCAGTCATCTGCGCCTTGGCTTGCAGCCAGAAGTCCTGGAGCAGCGGCAAGAGTTCGGCCCAGGTCATCTCGACCACTTCTTCGCCGGCCCGCGCCGCCGCGATTTGCCGCGCCAGGTCCGGGCGCGAGACCAGGCCACGGCCCAGCATGATGTCCTCCACGCCGCTGATTTCGCGGCAGCGGCGCCAGTCCTCGACGCTCCAGATATCGCCATTGGCGAACACCGGCACCTTGACCACCTCCTGCACGCGGGGAATCCACTCCCAGTGGGCGGGCGGCTTGTAGCCGTCGGTCTTGGTCCGCGCGTGCACCACGATATGCTCGGCCCCGCCCTCGGCCAGCGCAGTGGCGCAGACCAGGGAACCGTCCGGGCTGTCAAAACCCAGGCGCATCTTGGCGGTCACCGGGATATGGGCCGGCACCGAGCGACGCACCTGCTCGACGATGCGGTTGAGCAATTCCGGCTCCTTGAGCAGCACCGCGCCACCCCGGGACTTGTTGACAGTCTTGGCCGGGCAGCCAAAGTTCAGGTCGATCACCTCGCTACCCAACTCGCACGCCAACGCGGCGTTTTCCGCCAGGCACACCGGGTCGGAGCCGAGCAACTGTACGCGCAACGGCACGCCCGAAGCGGTCTTGGCGCCGTTCAGCAGTTCCGGTCCGAATTTGTGGAAGTAGGCGGGGGTGAGCAACTGGTCGTTGATCCGGATGAACTCGGTCACGCACCAGTCGATGCCGCCGACCCGGGTCAAGACATCGCGCAGGATGTTGTCGACCAACCCCTCCATGGGCGCTAGAGCAATTTGCATGGAAAACACTCAACGAAAAACGTGCGGCAGTTTACGGGTTTCGGCGCATGGCGGGTATTTCCCCGGACGGGACGGCCTCATCCCGCACGGCCGGGCCATAGCCTGCGATGAACTCGGCAGGCATGCGCTTGGGCTTGCCCGTGGACAATTCGATGCAGACAAAAGTGGTTTGCGCCCGCAGCAGGGTCGCGTTGTCACGCGGGCGCACCAGTTGGAAACGCCGGGTCATTTTCAGGCGCTGATCCCAGTCGATGATCCAGGTGGCCAGTTGCAGCTCATCGTCTTCATAGGCTGCGGCGAGGTAGTCGATCTCATGGCGCACCACCGCCATGGCACGGTCCAGACGCCGATACTCCACCAGGTCCAGCCCCAGGCGTTGGGAATGGCGCCAGGCGCAGCGTTCGAGCCACGTCACGTAAACGGCGTTGTTGGCATGCCCGAGGCCGTCAATGTCCTCGGCGGCCACCTGTAGATCAATGATAAAAGGCGTTGCCAGATCCCAGCCCATGGGTCACTCCCCGGTCGATTCAATTGGACCGGGGCAGTGTACCGGATGCTCAGGCCGATTGGCGTTCGGCCGTGTTGCGGTTGGCCAGCAGGGCCAGCACGCCCTCGATCAGCCGCGGATCGGCCAACACGCGCTGATGGCCCCCTTCGGGCAGGCGTAGCAACCGGCTGTCAAACCAGGCCTCGTGGATCAACTGCGACTCGGCCACCGGGACGAACAGGTCATCTTCGGCGTGCACGATCAGCCCGGGCATGGCCAATTGGTAGTGCGCCACGTCCAGCTTCGCGGCGGGGACGCCCACATCCCGCTCCACATGGCGGATAAACGCCGAACGCGCCTTGGGTGGCAAGCCGACATAGCGGGCAAAACCACGCAGCACTGCGAGAATCCGCGCCGGCGCGGAAATACACACCAGGGTTTGCGTGCGCAGGCCCAATTGCGCCGCGAGCATGGCGCTGGCACCTCCCATCGAGTGACCGATCACCGCTTGCAGCGGCGGCAACTCGGCAGAGGCCTCGACTATGGCGCGGGCAAACAGCATCACGTTAGCTTCATGGCCGGGCGAACGGCCGTGGGCCGGGCCGTCCAGCGCGACCACCGAATACCCGGCCGCGACCAGCGCATCGATCAGGCTGGCGAACTGGGTCGGCCGCCCTTCCCAACCGTGCATCAACAACACCGTAGGCCCTTCCCCCCAGCGCAGGGCCGACAGCCCGAAGCGCAAGGTGATCCGCTCGGCACTCGCCAGCAGCGGCAGCTCCCAGTCACGGGGTGGCATGTCCCGGGGCTTCATGAACGCCAGGCGCATTTTCTTCGCCATAAACCCCGGAGCGAACCAACCCAGGGTGCTGTTAACGCCTCTAACCCAGCTCAACGTGCTCATTGCTCACATCCTCAGGCTGACCCTTGAAATCACACCACCGCCGATTTGGCGGCCCGCAGCATCCGATCGGATAACTCCCCCGGCCCCAAAGCACGCGCCAGAGCCAAGCCGCCTACCATCAGCGCGATATCGGCCAAGGCCTTGTCGGTGTCTTCCGGGCTGTCCGCCAATTGCGCCAGCATCAACTCCATGTGTTCGGCCAAGGCTTGGCGAAAGTCATCCGGCAAGCGCCCCATTTCACCGATGGAGGCTGGAATCGGGCAGGCATGCTCGGCGCTGTCGCGGTGCTTGCGCGACAGGTAGAACGCAGCCACCAACGCGCGACGCTCTTCACCGCTGAGGCCGGCATCGAGCTGGGCGATCAGCGCACGGCGCTGGGCGAGCAACTGGGTGAACGCCTCCAGCATCAACGCGTCCTTGCTTTCAAAGTGCGCGTAGAAGCCACCCACGGTCAGCCCCGCCCCGCCCATGACCTCCCCCACGCTGGGCTCGGCCGGCCCGCGCTGCACAAGGGCGGCGCTGGCGGCTTGCAGAATGCGTTCGCGGGTATGTGCTTTTTTGTCGTTCATGACAATCTCCAAATATTACGAACGAAATATTATTCTCATAATAAAATTTCGCAAGCTTTAAATTAACCGCCAGTCAGAAGAACACAATTGAGGAAAGACAGAATCGGCGAACGCCAGACAAACAAAAGGGCCATTCAATAATTGAATGACCCTTATAAATCCCGCAGAGCGGGTAATCGTGGCGTCCCCTAGGGGACTCGAACCCCTGTTACCGCCGTGAAAGGGCGGTGTCCTAGGCCACTAGACGAAGGGGACGCAAAACCTTCTATACAACTGACCGGTGCTGAGAGCCGGTCGATTCAAGGCCGGTGTGGCCAAACCTTGAATTGTAAATTGGTGGAGCTAAGCGGGATCGAACCGCTGACCTCCTGCATGCCATGCAGGCGCTCTCCCAGCTGAGCTATAGCCCCAGATTTTTCGCCTCGCGGCGGAGCAACATCTGACGACACTGCTTCTGTAATACTGGCGTCCCCTAGGGGACTCGAACCCCTGTTACCGCCGTGAAAGGGCGGTGTCCTAGGCCACTAGACGAAGGGGACGCAAACCCTTCTAACAACAGATCAGCGCTGAGAACTGATCGATTCAAGGTCGGTGTGGCCAGGCCTTGAACCTGTAATTGGTGGAGCTAGACGGGATCGAACCGTCGACCTCTTGCATGCCATGCAAGCGCTCTCCCAGCTGAGCTATAGCCCCTCATCGGTGAGGACGGGGCGAATCTTAAGGGCGTATCGAAAGGCTGTCAAACTTATTTTTAAAAATAATCAAAAATTTTTGCCGACATAACAATCACTTACCGCCCTCCCCTCGAAAATCCGGGGCTTAACCCACTCCTGCGACCGCCGCCCATGTCGGTGTCGGCGGCCGCACACCGCTTCAGGCAATCGCGCCCAACAGTTTTTCCCATTCTTTGTTTTCTTTCTTCGACACGCCACCGAGCAAATCAATGGCCTGGCGCAGACGGAAACGGGTCAAATCCGGGCCGAGGATTTCCATGGCATCGAGCACCGACACCGAACTGGCCTGCCCGGTAATGGCGGCGAACATCAGCGGCATGGCGTCGCGCAGTTTCAACTCCAGGGATTCGACCACAGCCTGAATGGTCGCGGTGATGCTGTCCTTCTCCCACTGACGCAGGCTTTCCAGTTTCCACAGAATCAACTGCATCAACTGGCGCACTTGGTCGCCGGACAGCTTCTTGGACTCGAACAGCTTCGCATCCGGGTTGACCCCGCCAGCGAAGAAGAACCCCGCCAACGGCGCGATCTGGCTGAAGGTTTCGACCCGGCCCTGTACATGAGGGGCGATTTTCATCATGTATTCAGGGTTCAGCGCCCAGTTCTGTACGCGGCTGGCGAACTCTTGCACCGGCAGGTCGCGCAGCCACTGGCCGTTGAGCCACGACAGTTTCTCGACGTCGAAGATCGGCCCGCCCAGGGACACACGCTTAAGGTCGAAATGATCGACCATCTCCTGCAACGAGAACTTCTCGCGCTCGTCCGGCATCGACCAGCCCATGCGGCCCAGGTAGTTGAGCATCGCCTCAGGCATGAAACCCATGCGCTCGTAGAAGGTCACCGAGGTCGGGTTCTTGCGCTTGGACAGCTTGCTCTTATCCGGGTTACGCAGCAGCGGCATGTAGCACAGTTCCGGTTGGTCCCAGCCGAAGTACTCGTACAAGAGGATCAGCTTGGGCGCCGACGGCAGCCACTCTTCGCCGCGCAGCACGTGGGTGATGCCCATTAGGTGGTCATCCACCACGTTGGCCAGGAAGTAGGTCGGCAAGCCGTCGGTCTTCATCAACACCTGCATGTCCATGCGATCCCACGGGATCTCGACATCGCCGCGCAGCATGTCCGGCACCACGCAGACGCCCTCGCTCGGTACTTTCATGCGGATCACGTGGGGCTCGCCGGCCGCCAGGCGCCGGGCCACTTCTTCGGCCGGCAGCAGCAAGGCACGGCCGTCATAGCGTGGTGTTTCACCGCGCGCCATCTGCTCGGCACGCATCTGGTCAAGCTCTTCGGCGGTGCAAAAGCACGGGAACGCGTGGCCCATCTCCACCAGTTGCTGGGTGTACTGCTTGTAGATGTCGCCGCGCTCGCTCTGCCGGTAAGGGCCGTGTGGGCCGCCCACGTCCGGGCCTTCGCTCCAGTTGATGCCCAGCCAGCGCAAGGCATCGAAAATCTGCTGCTCGGACTCACGGGTCGAACGCAACTGATCGGTATCTTCGATACGCAGGATGAACTCGCCGCCGTGCTGCTTGGCGAAGCAGTAGTTGAACAAAGCGATGTAGGCGGTGCCGACGTGGGGATCGCCGGTGGGCGATGGCGCGATGCGAGTGCGGACGGTGGTCATGGCATGTCTCGAAAAGAATATAAAAAGCGGAGATGAAACAAGGGCCGAATGGTAACAGGCCAACGTAACCGCGCTCCAGTGAACAGGGCATTTAAGCCAAGGTTGGGCCTGCAATTCACCGCCAGAGCCCTGAATGACTGAATATCAGCGCAGGGCATTTACCACTGGTCGGCTATCTGCCAGATTCGCCGCCTGTTAAATTTACTTACACTTTTTCGATTACAGCCTGCCCATGCCTGCCCAACTCAAGCGTCGTCTGTCCATTTTCCTGTTGCTCGTCCTGCTGGTGGCCGGGGGCCTGTTCGCCCACTGGTTCTTCAAGGGGCGGTTTTTCGAGAGCACCGATAACGCCTACGTCCAAGGCGAAATCACCCGCGTGTCCAGCCAATTGGGCGCGCGTGTTGAACAAGTGCTGGTGCGCGACAACCAACATGTGGAAAAAGGCCAGTTATTGGTGCGCCTTGAAGGCGATGACTTTCAACTGGCCATCGAACGCGCCCAAGCCGCCCTCGCCACCCGCGAGGCCGAACGCTTGCAAGCACAAAGCAAACTGACCCAGCAGGCCAGCCTGATCGCCGCGAGCGAAGCGCAAGTGGCCTCCAGCCAGGCCAGCTTGGGCCGCTCGCAGATCGACCTGTCCCGGGCACAGACCTTGCGCAAACCCGGTTATGTCTCCGAGGAACGGGTGACCACCCTGTCCGCCGACAACCACATCGCCCGCTCGCAAGTGGCCAAAGCCCAAGCAGATTCCCAGGGACAGCGCCAGCAGGTCAACGCGCTGAACGCCGAGATCAAGCGCCTCGACGCGCAAATCGCCAACGCCCGCGCCGACCTGGCCCAGGCCGAACTGAACCTGACCCGTAGCGAGATCCACTCGCCCATCAGCGGGCTGATTGGCCAGCGCGCGGCACGCAATGGCCAGTACGTGCAGGCCGGCGCCTATTTGCTGTCGATCGTGCCCGACCAGGACATCTGGATTCAGGCCAATTTCAAAGAAACCCAAATCGGCCACATGCAGCCCGGGCAACAGGCCGAGCTGATATTCGATGCCTACGGCGACACACCAATCCAGGCCCGGGTTGACAGCCTGTTCGCCGCCTCGGGCGCGCAGTTCAGCCTGCTGCCCCCAGACAATGCCACCGGCAACTTCACCAAGGTCGTACAACGGATTCCGGTAAAACTGACTTTCGACGCCAACAACCCGCTCAAGGGCAAGATACGCCCGGGCATGTCCGTGACCGTCAAGGTGAACATCCACGACGCCCCAGCAGATGGCCGGTGATGCCCTGATCCGCCCGGTCGGCGAACCGACCCGGCGCGACTGGATCGCAGTGATGAGCGTGATGCTCGGCGCCTTTATGGCGGTGCTGGACATCCAGATCACCAACTCTTCGCTCAAGGACATCCAAGGCGCGCTGTCGGCGACCCTGGAAGAAGGCTCGTGGATTTCCACCTCCTACCTGGTGGCGGAAATCATCATGATCCCCCTCACCGCGTGGCTGGTGCAGTTACTGTCGGCGCGGCGCCTGGCGGTGTGGGTGTCGGTGGGGTTTCTCTTCGCATCCCTGCTGTGCTCCATGGCCTGGAGCCTGGAGAGCATGATCGTATTCCGCGCCCTGCAAGGCTTCACCGGCGGCGCGCTGATCCCCCTGGCGTTCACCCTGACCCTCATCAAGCTGCCCGAGCACCACCGCGCCAAAGGCATGGCGATGTTCGCCATGACGGCCACGTTTGCGCCGTCCATAGGCCCGACCATCGGCGGCTGGCTCACGGAAAACTGGGGCTGGGAATACATCTTCTATATCAACGTGCCACCCGGCCTACTGATGATCGCCGGGTTGCTCTATGGCCTGGAAAAGAAAGCGGCGCACTGGGAGTTGCTCAAGCGCACCGACTACAGTGGCATCCTCACCCTGGGCGTGGGCCTGGGCTGCTTGCAGGTGTTCCTCGAAGAGGGCCACCGCAAGGACTGGCTGGAGTCGAGCCTGATCGTCAGCCTGGGCAGCATTGCCCTGCTCTGCCTGATCGCTTTTGTCATCATCCAGGTGTCCAAACCCCAACCGCTGATAAACCTGGGCATCCTGCGCAACCGCAACTTTGGCCTGGCAAGCATTTCCAGCCTGGGCATGGGGGTGGGGCTCTATGGCTCGATCTACCTGCTACCGCTGTACCTGGCGCAGATCCAGAACTACAACGCCCTGCAGATCGGCGAAGTCATCATGTGGATGGGCGTGCCGCAGCTGTTCCTGATCCCGCTGGTGCCCAAGCTGATGAAGTTCGTCTCGCCCAAATGGCTGTGCACCCTGGGGTTCGGCCTGTTCGGGCTGGCGAGTTTTTCTTCTGGTGTGCTCAACCCGGACTTCGCCGGGCCGCAGTTCAACCAGATCCAGATCATCCGCGCCCTCGGCCAGCCGCTGATTATGGTGACCATCTCGCTGATCGCCACTGCCTACATCCTGCCCGAGGATGCGGGGTCGGCGTCGAGCCTGTTCAACATCCTGCGCAACCTCGGCGGTGCCATCGGCATCGCCCTGCTCGCCACGTTGCTGGATGCGCGGACCAAGACCTACTTCGATTACCTGCGCGAAGCCATCGTGCCCGGCAACCCGCAAGTGGCCGAGCGCATGGCTAGCCTGACCACGACCCTGGGCAACGAAACAGCTGCTTTGGGCAAACTCAGCGAGATCGCCCACCAACAGGCGCAGATCATGGCCTACAACGATGCGTTTCACTTTGTGGGGGTTGCGTTGGGGGTCAGCATGCTGGCGATTCTGCTAACCCGGGCATTGCCGCAGGGGATCAAGGCTGGGGAGGCGCATTAACCCGAGGGGGCGGCGTGCCGGCGGCGCCCTTATCGCGAGCCTGCCCCCACAGGTTGGCTGGTGCCATGCCCTTGTGGGAGCGAGCCTGCTCGCGATAGGCCCCGTAAATAGAAGATCAAACCGCCAACAGCCGCTCGCGCAATTTGCCGATTTCGTCGCGCATTTGCGCAGCGGCCTCGAACTCCAGGTCGCGGGCCAACTGGTACATCTTTTCCTCCAGTTGGCGGATGCGCTTGGTGATTTCGCTCGGCGAACGCAGTTCAGCCTCGTAGCGCGCACTTTCCTCGGCAGCCTTGGCCATGCCTTTGCGCTTCTTGCTGCGCGAGCCCGGCACAGTGGCGCCTTCCATGATGTCGGCCACGTCCTTGAACACGCCTTTTGGGGTAATGCCGTTGGCCAGGTTGAAGGCAATCTGCTTCTCGCGACGGCGCTCGGTTTCGCCGATCGCCCGCTCCATGGAGCCGGTGATGCGGTCTGCGTAGAGAATCGCCCGGCCGTTGAGGTTACGTGCCGCGCGGCCGATGGTCTGGATCAGCGAACGCTCGGAGCGTAGGAAACCTTCCTTGTCGGCATCGAGAATCGCCACCAGAGACACTTCCGGCATGTCCAGGCCTTCGCGCAGCAGGTTAATCCCCACCAGCACATCGAAAGTGCCCAGGCGCAGGTCGCGGATGATCTCCACCCGCTCCACCGTGTCGATGTCCGAGTGCAGGTAGCGCACACGCACACCGTGGTCGGCGAGGTAATCGGTGAGGTCTTCGGACATGCGCTTGGTCAGGGTCGTCACCAGCACGCGCTCTTCGAGGGCTACGCGCTTGGAAATTTCCGAGAGCAGGTCGTCGACCTGGGTCAGCGCCGGGCGGATTTCGATCTGCGGGTCCACCAGGCCAGTGGGCCGCACCAGTTGTTCGATCACCCGGCCGGCGTGCTCAGCCTCGTAGTTGCCCGGTGTGGCAGAGACGAAAATCGTCTGCGGGCTGATGTTCTCCCATTCGTCGAAGCGCATGGGCCGGTTGTCCAGCGCCGAAGGCAAGCGGAAGCCGTATTCCACCAGGGTTTCCTTACGCGAACGGTCGCCTTTATACATGGCGCCGACCTGGGGCACGCTGACGTGGGATTCGTCGATCACCAACAGGGCATCGGCAGGTAGATAGTCGAAGAGCGTGGGCGGCGCAGCCCCGCAGTCACGGCCCGAGAGGTAGCGCGAGTAGTTCTCGATGCCGTTGCAATAGCCCAGTTCCAGGATCATCTCCAGGTCGAAACGAGTGCGCTGCTCCAGGCGCTGGGCCTCCACCAGTTTGTTGTTCGAGCGCAGGTAGTCGAGGCGCTCCTGGAGCTCGACCTTGATTCCCTCAACGGCCCCGAGCAAGGTTTCCCGCGGGGTAACGTAGTGGCTCTTGGGGTAGAAGGTGAAGCGCGGCAAGCGGCGGATGACTTCGCCGGTCAACGGATCGAAAGCGCTGATACTTTCCACCTCGTCATCGAACAGTTCGATGCGAATCGCCTCCAAGTCCGATTCCGCCGGGTAGATATCGATCACATCACCGCGCACCCGGAAGGTAGCGCGGGCAAAGTCCATGTCATTGCGGGTGTATTGCAAGTCGGCGAGGCGGCGCAGCAAAGCACGCTGGTCGAGTTTGTCGCCACGGTCCACGTGCAGGACCATTTTCAGGTAGGTTTCCGGGCTGCCCAGGCCATAGATGCAGGACACCGTGGTAACGATGATGGTGTCCTTGCGCTCCAACAACGCCTTGGTCGCGGACAGGCGCATCTGCTCGATGTGGTCGTTAACCGAAGCGTCCTTCTCGATAAAGGTGTCGGACGAAGGCACATAGGCTTCGGGTTGGTAGTAGTCGTAGTAGGAAACGAAGTACTCCACCGCGTTGTTCGGGAAAAACGCCTTGAACTCGCCGTAGAGCTGGGCCGCCAAGGTTTTGTTCGGCGCCAGCACCAACGTCGGGCGGTTCACCTGGGCGATGACGTTGGCGATGCTGAAGGTCTTGCCCGAGCCAGTCACGCCGAGCAGGGTCTGGTGCGCCAACCCGGCCTCGATACCCTCAACCATCAGGCGAATGGCTTCTGGCTGATCGCCAGCGGGCTGGAAACGGGTGACGAGCTGGAAATCAGACATGCATGAACCTCGTATTCATGGTTGCGAGGCGCGGCCGGGCAACCATGAGTGCGACCTGAAGCGGTCGGGAAAGACTAGATGTTGCGCCAAATACTGCGGTTTTCAAGGCAAACGTCCTACACAGCGCAAAGGCTTTGATCTGGCAACCCGACTAAAGGTCGAAAAATAAAGCGAAATTCTTCCGGCAAAAGGCCAATCGCCTGTCGCAGCGGCGCCAGATGGCCTCTATACTTGCTCCCCGTTTGTGCACCGCTCTAGTGCATTCGGCTGGAGCGCTACACGTCCCTCCTCTTCCATTCAGAGCCGCCGCAAAAATGAGCCTGTTCTCCGCTGTCGAAATGGCACCACGCGATCCAATCCTGGGCCTCAACGAAGCATTCAACGCCGATACCCGTACCCACAAGGTGAACCTGGGGGTCGGTGTGTACTGCAACGAGGAGGGGAAAATTCCACTCTTGCGTGCCGTTGCCGAAGCCGAGACGATCCGCGTCGCTCAACATGCCGCCCGCGGCTACCTGCCCATCGATGGCATCGCCGCCTATGACCAGGCTGTGCAAAAGCTGCTGTTCGGCGCTGACTCGCCGCTCATCAGCGCAGGCCGGGTCATCACCACCCAGGCCATCGGCGGCACCGGCGCACTGAAAATCGGTGCCGACTTCCTCAAGCAACTGCGCCCCGACGCCGTCGTCGCCATCAGCGACCCGAGCTGGGAAAACCACCGCGCGCTGTTCGAGACTGCCGGTTTCCCGGTGCAGAACTATCGCTACTACGACGCCGCTACCCATGACGTCAACCGCGCCGGCCTGATCGAAGACCTCAGCGCCCTGCCCGCCGGTTCCATCGTCGTGCTGCACGCCTGCTGCCACAACCCGACCGGCGTCGACCTGAGCCCGGCGGACTGGAACAACGTGCTGGACGTGGTCAAGGCGAACAAACTGATCCCGTTCCTGGACATGGCCTACCAGGGTTTTGGCGATGGCATCGAAGAAGACGCCGCCGCCGTGCGCCTGTTCGCCGAGTCGGGGCTGACCTTCTTCGTCTCCAGCTCCTTCTCCAAATCCTTCTCGCTGTACGGCGAGCGCGTGGGCGCGCTGTCGATCATCAGCGAATCGAAGGAAGAAAGCGCGCGCGTGCTGTCCCAGGTCAAACGCGTGATCCGCACCAACTACTCCAACCCGCCAACCCATGGCGCGACCATCGTCGCCGCCGTGCTCAACAGCCCAGAGCTGCGCGCGCAGTGGGAGCAGGAACTGGCCGAAATGCGCCTGCGCATCCGTGGCATGCGCCAGCAAATGGTCGAGTTGCTGGCGAAAAAGGCCCCAGGCCGCGACTTCAGCTTCGTCGGCCGCCAGCGCGGCATGTTCTCCTACTCCGGCCTGACCGTTGAGCAAGCCGTGCGCCTGCGCACCGACTTCGGCATCTACGCTCTGGACACCGGCCGCATCTGCGTCGCCGCGCTGAACCAGAACAACATCGAAGTCGTCACCGACGCCATCGTCCAAGTGATCTAAACCGCAAGCACCACAAAAAAGGGAGAAGCCAATCGGCTTCCCCCGTTTTTGTGGGTTTCAGCCCGCCAACTGCGCAGCCCGCGCACTCGCCGCGTCATCGAAGGCAACGTACAGCGCCTCGGCAACCTGGCTCTTGATCGCCTTGGTGCTTTCCAGCCCCAACACAAAACCTTCGGCCTTGCCGCCGGCCCGGTTCAAATCCTCGGCATTGCTGGCCTGGGTAATAGCGTCGAATAACTTGCCAGCATGGGTACCAACGCCCTTGGGCAGGCTGATCTGCTCGATACTCATGGCGTCACCCGCGACACACAGGCGATGGAAGAGATAAATAAGGTCATGGCACGTTTACCTTTGCGACTGGAGGCCGACCGCGCGTGAAACCACCGCCGGGGCGCCATGGTAGACCGGTGGCGCGGTTCTGGTAACCGGCAACCGCGGATAAAGCCTTCCAGCCGCCCATCAGAACACCGAACGGAATTCACAAAAAACTCACTTCACGCTTGACTTGTCCTTTTCAATCAGTAACATACGGCGCATTCCGCGATAGCTCAGTTGGTAGAGCAAGTGACTGTTAATCACTGGGTCCCTGGTTCGAGTCCAGGTCGTGGAGCCATCTTTCTGCCAGGTGACCGAACCCAGTCATCCGCGCATCGTGACATCAAAGGCCGTCTCTCAATCTATACCCCCAGAGACCCGTGCCATGAACATCGCAGCTGTACTCTCCACCAAAGGCGGACCCGGTAAAACCACGGTCACTGCCAGCCTTGGCGCGTTCTGCGCCGACTCAGGTCTTCGCACCTTGCTCATCGACCTGGACAACCAACCCTCGCTGTCGTCGTTTTATGCCCTGGCCCACGAAGCCCCGGGCGGCGTCTTCGAGCTGATTGCCCACAACGAGACGCGGTACGAACAGATCCTCTCCCAGACCTGTATCCCCAACCTCTCCCTGATTCACTCCAACGACCCCTTCAACCAACTCGGCACCCTGCTCCTGCACGCCGCAGACGGGCGCCTGCGCCTGAAAAACCTGATGCCCGCCTTCGCCGCGGACTTCGACCTGGTGCTGATCGACACCCAGGGCGCCCGCTCGATCCTGCTGGAAATGGCCCTCCTGAGCGCCGACATGGCCATTTCCCCCATCACGCCGGACATGCTCACCGCCCGGGAATTTCATCGCGGCATGCTCCAGCTCTATCGCGACCTCCAGCCCCTCGCGGCCCTGGGCGCCCGCACCCCGCCCTTGAACGTCGTCATCAACAAACTCGACGCCACCCGCGACGCGCGCCTGATTCACCAGTCCCTGGCCGAAACCTTCGCCGACCACCCCCAAGCGCGCATGCGCCACACCACCCTGCCTGCTGCGGTGAATTTCCGCCGTGCCGCCACAGAGGGCATCCCCGCCCATCGCCTGGAATACAGGCTCCCTTCCAACCGACAGGCGCCTACTGCGTTCAAGGTCATCAAGGCGCTCTGCCTGGAACTTTTTCCTGAGTGGCGCGTGAAATTCGAGGCCCTCACCGAAGAACAACTGAGCCTTCGCCACCCTGCCTCGATCAGGCCCTCAACCGTGGAAGGGGCCAGCAAATGACCGTAGCTGATTGGCTTGCACCTCATTCGATCGAGGCCGAACAAGGGGTCATCGGCGGGTTAATGCTCGATAACGCTGCCTGGGATCTTGTTTCAGAAAATCTCGCGGCGAAGACTTTTCCGCCGTGAACATCGCCTGATATTTCAGGCCATGGAGCAGTTGGCTTGCCGCAACTGCCCCATAGATGTCGTAACCGTGCTGGAGTCGCTGAACACTCCAGAGGAAGTCGGAGGGCTGGCTTACCTCGGGGAGCTGGCCAAGAACACCCCATCCGTCGCCAACATTAAGACTTACGCAGAGATCGTCCGCGAACGCGCCCATTTAAGGCGCTTGGTCACCCTGGGTTATGAGTGCAGCCGCGAGGCCTCTTCCAACCAGGCCAAAAGCGCTGAAGTTCAGGACCGCATGGAGCAAAGGCTATTCGCCCTGGGGCAGAGCAACCCACACAACGACTTCGTCAACCTCAAGCACAAGCTGATGGAGGTGGTCGAGCGGATTGATTTCCACTTCAACGAAGGCGACAGCATCACCGGTGTACCCAGCGGCCTGAATGCGATGGACCAAGTGACCGGGGGCTTTCAGGACGCCGACCTGATCGTCATCGCGGCCAGGCCTTCCATGGGTAAAACCAGCCTGGCCCTGAGCGTGGTGGATGCCGTCCTCCAGCAAAAACCCGGCAATAGCGTGCAGATATACAGCCAGGAGATGCCGGCTCATGCCCTGGTTTTCCGGCTGATCGCAATCCTGGGCAAGCTCAATCTCGCCAACCTGATGCGTGGCCAATTGGAAGACGATGATTGGCCACGGATCATGGCGGCGGTGGCCCGCATCAATAATTACGGTGATCGCCTGGTCATTGATGAGACGGCCAGCCTCACCCCTTGCGAACTGCGCTCCAAGGTGCGCCGCGCCGCCCGTCGCTTTGGGATGCCGCGGTTAATCATGGTTGACCACCTCAGGCGTTTCCCACCCATGCGCAGCACGTGTAAGCGCACGATTTACAGAACTCTCGCATCAAGCCAGCCGAGCACTGATAGTGCGTGACTGTTCTGGCGTCCGGTTGCAACACTACCCCCCTGGACAGGGCAACCATCTACTACGACCGAGCGCAGTTTACGACTCAAGTCAGCAAAGACTTTCCGGATATCAAGGGTCCGATCCTGCAACACGGTCGCTGTTCGTTACTAATCTCTACCCCAGGTTCTACCACTGGTGCCTACCACTTCTGCACCTTCGCTCTGACCCAAGAAGAAATCTATGTGCAGGGCTGGAACGCTTCGGCGCTGAAGTACACAGAACTCCTACGGATCAATCTGTCGACCCTGAGTAAGGTCGCCTTGGATTCGTACTTCCGGACTAACCAAGTGCAACTTATAGAAGGGCGCCGCCAAAGCGCATTGAGCGTGATGATCGATGACGGTGGCTATCACGACACGGCGGCGACGGAGCGAGTGTACGAAACCATCAAGAAGGGTGGAGTGAATGTGGTGAAAAGCGATGGAATGATGATGCCACCGGCTCCGCCGACACCGATATTCGTTCCTATTGTTGTGCCCCGATAATGACGCATGGCCACCGCGATTAATGATCATCCGACCATTGGCTCCGCTGACTGGGAATGAGTGCCTGGGTGTTAGGAAACGGCCGCATTGGGTCGACAGCAGCCGCCCACCAACGGCTGCTTTTGGCCCAGAGTGTGTAAAAACACTTTCGCATCTTGGGTGCCTCAGCCCAGTGTTCCTGGGCGAGGCGGTTTCCCAAGCAAATAGCCGCGATCAGCGCCAATAGCGCGTCAGAGCGTTTATGAAGCGCT
>NZ_JCBCUW010000026.1:0-86981 GCF_059862525.1 Pseudomonas sp. MF08875 | reverse complement strand
CATCCCGAACTCAGCAGTGAAACGATGCATCGCCGATGGTAGTGTGGGGTTTCCCCATGTGAGAGTAGGTCATCGTCAAGATTAAATTCCGAAACCCCATTTGCGAAAGCAGATGGGGTTTTGTTTTTGCGCGATGGAAAAGTGCTCATTGTTATGGCGATCTATTGCGGACAATTTTGCACAGTTATTTTCAAGACAGAGCACTAGAATAGCTCCCCTCTTTTTCCTTCCGAGACCAGAGTCTTTTATGTCTGATCCAGTTGACGCCCAGCAGGTATCAGACTTACCGCTGGATGACCTGGTGGCCTGCCATGAATGCGACCTGCTGATGCGCAAACCGCACCTAGCCCATGGTGAGAAAGCGCAGTGCCCGCGTTGTGGCTATGAGTTGTATGCCCACCGGCACAATGTCGTCGAGCGCAGCCTGGCTCTGGTCATTGCGGCGTTGTTGCTGTACATCCCGGCGAACTTTCTGCCCATCATGCAGCTCAATCTGTTGGGGCAATCGTCTGAAGATACCGTGTGGTCTGGCGTGCTCGGTTTGTTCAACACCGGCATGCAAGGCGTCGCAGTCGTGGTGTTTTTGTGCAGCATGGGCATTCCGCTACTCAAGCTGCTGTGCCAGTTGGCGGTGCTGCTGAGTATCCGCTGGAACGTCGGCCGCAGTTACGGCCTATTGCTCTACCGCTTTTATCACCATATGCGCGATTGGGGGATGCTCGAGGTCTACCTGATGGGCGTACTGGTGGCCATCGTCAAGTTGGCGGATATGGCGGCCATCACCGTGGGCCTAGGCCTGGTGTGCTTTATCAGCTTGCTGTTGGTTCAAGTTCGGTTGGAAATGGTGATGTCGCCGCACCAGATCTGGCAGGCGTTGTCGGGGGAGGATATTCATGCGGGCGATTGATGTAGGCATTCTGATTTGTATGGAATGCCACGAGTTGAACCGGCAGGTGCCGGACACCGACGAGCAAACCTGCACCCGCTGCGGTGCGCTGGTTCACGCACGCCGCCCCAACAGCCTGATGCGCACCTGGGCCTTATTGGTGACGGCCGCCATCCTCTACATCCCGGCTAACTTGCTGCCCATTATGACGGTCAGCTCATTGGGCAAGGGCGAACCGAGCACCATCATGTCCGGGGTGATCCAATTGGTTCAGCACGGCATGTTGCCCATCGCGGCCGTGGTATTTATCGCCAGTATCCTGGTGCCCACATTTAAGTTGGTGGGCATCGCCCTGTTGTTGTTCTCGGTGCAACGGCACCAGCCGCTTTCGGCTCGCCAGCGCATCATCATGTACCGCTTCATCGAGTTCATCGGCCGCTGGTCGATGCTCGATATCTTTGTGATCGCCATCTTGGTGGCGTTGGTGAACTTTGGCCGGCTGGCCAGCATTGAGGCCAATCTCGGTGCGGCGGCTTTTTCCAGTGTGGTGATTTTGACGATGCTTGCCGCAGTAACTTTCGATCCCCGACTGATTTGGGATAACACGGAGTCGGACGACGACCATGACTGATTTGCCTACCGCTAAAACCCGCCCCGCGTCCAATTGGTCGGCCATTTGGGTGCTGCCCCTGATCGCCCTGGTGATCGGCGGCTGGTTGGGTTGGCGTGCCTACAACGACACCGGTATTTCGATCCAGGTCCGCTTTGAAAGCGGCGAGGGCATTCAAGTTAACAAGACGGAAGTGGTCTACAAAGGCATGTCTGTGGGTAAGGTCAAGACCCTCGCCCTGGACGATCAGGGCAAGAGCAAAGGGGTGATCGCTACCGTTGAGATGAACAAGGACGTCGAACAATACCTGCGCACCGGTACCCGTTTCTGGCTGGTCAAACCGAGCGTGTCGCTGGCCGGTATCACCGGTCTGGAAACCTTGGTCTCGGGCAACTACATCGCGGTCAGCCCCGGTGAAGGCGAGTCGACGCGCAAGTTCAAGGCCCTGGGCGAAGAGCCGCCGCTATCCGATTCCAAGCCCGGGCTGCACCTGACCGTCAAGGCCGAACGCCTGGGCTCGCTCAATCGCGGCAGCCCGGTGTTCTATAAGCAGATCCAGGTCGGCGAGGTGAAAAGCTACCTACTCTCGGAGGATCAGAATACTGTCGAGGTCAAGGTCTACATTGAACCGACCTACGCCAAACTGGTGCGCAAACACACGCGTTTCTGGAATGCCAGTGGCATCAGCATCGACGCCAACCTGTCTGGGGTGAAGGTGCGCAGTGAGTCGTTGTCGAGCATCGTCGCCGGCGGTATTGCCTTTGCCACGCCGGAGAACCGCAAGGACAGCCCGCCGACCGACCCGAGCCTGCCGTTCCGTCTGTATGAAGACTTCGACGCAGCCGCCGCGGGTATCCGCGTGAAGGTCAAACTCAGCGATTTCGAGGGCCTGCAGGCCGGGCGCACGCCGGTCATGTACAAGGGCATCCAGGTCGGCAGCCTCAAGGCCCTCAAGGTTGACCCGGACCTGTCCAGCGCCAGCGCCGACCTGACCCTCGACCCGCTCGCCGAAGACTACCTGGTGGACGGCACCCAGTTCTGGGTGGTCAAACCTTCCATCTCCCTGGCCGGCATCACGGGTTTGGAAGCCCTGGTCAAAGGCAACTACATCGCCATTCGCCCGGGTGACAAGGGCGCCGCGCCACAACGCGAGTTCGAGGCGCGGGCCAAGGCGCCGCCCCTGGACCTGCGTGCCCCCGGCCTGCACCTGGTGCTGTTCACCGACAGCCTCGGCTCCTTGGAGGTCGGCAGCCCGATTCTGTACAAGCAGGTCAAGGTCGGTTCGGTGCAGAGCTACCAGTTCTCCCGCACCCGCAAGCAACTGATTATCGGCGTGCACATCGAGAAAGAGTACGAAGGCCTGGTCAACGGCTCGACCCGGTTCTGGAATGCCAGTGGCATCACCCTTTCCGGCGGCCTGACTGCCGGTATCCAGGTCAAGAGTGAATCGCTGCAAAGCCTGATGGCCGGTGGCATTGCCTTCGAGACCCCAGAGGCCAAGGTGCCGCTGACCAAGCGCATCCCGCGTTTCCGCCTTTACGCCAACCACGAAGAGGCCATGCAGAAGGGCACTGTGGTCACCATCCGGGTCGAGCGCGCCGATGGCTTGAGCAGCGGCACACCGATCCGCTTCAAGGGCCTGGATGTGGGCAAGGTCGAAGACGTTGATTTGAGCGACGACCTGCAATCGGTGCTGCTCACCGCGCGCATCACCGAAGTACCGGAACGCATCGCCCGGGTCGGCAGCCAGTTCTGGGTGGTCAAGCCCGAGCTGGGCTTGATGAAGACCGCGAACCTGGAAACCCTGGTCACTGGGCGCTACCTGGAGGTGCAACCGGCAGTCAAAGACCTCGGGCCACAGAAAGCTTTCGTTGCCTTAGTCCAGCCGCCGCAGGTCGCCGTTGCCGAGCCAGGCCTGAGCCTGGTGCTGAGCGCGGCGCGGCGCGGTTCGCTCAAGGTGGGTGTGCCGGTCACTTACCGTGAGATCACGGTGGGCAAGGTCACGGGGTACGAGTTGGGCCAGACCGCTGATCGGGTGTTGATCCACATCCTGATCGAGCCCAGGTACGCGCCACTGGTGCGTGGCGGTAGCCGGTTTTGGAACAGCAGTGGCGTTGGCGTGGACTTCAGCCTGTTCAAGGGGGCGACGGTGCGCACCGAGTCCCTGGAAACCCTGATCCAGGGTGGCATTGCTTTCGCCACCCCGGACGGCGAGCGCATGGGCAACCCAGCGCTGGCCCAGCAGACATTCCCGTTGTTCGACAAGTTCGAGGACGAGTGGCTGCTGTGGGCGCCGAAAATTGCGCTGGGTAAATAAAGGAACCGCGTTATCGTTCATCGCGGGCGGGCCCGCTCCCACGCTTGAATGTATTTGCAGGCCAAATGTGGGAGCGGGCCTGCCCGCGATGGCGCCCTCACACACGCGAACCCACAAAAAAGCCGCGATCCCAATGGGTCGCGGCTTTTCGCGTTTCAGCGTGGTCGATCAGACCTCGTCCAACTCCGGCGCCAGCGCCTCGACAGGCTGCAACGCCTTTACCTCGTCATGGCGGCGAATGAACTTCCAGTCCGACTCGTCGATGTAGATGCCATTGGGCCCGCTGCCGCCTTCCAGGTCGATGGCCACGTGGGCGCAGACCTGCGGCTTGACGCTGGCCAGGATCGGCACGAAGCCCAGTTGCAGACTGGTTTCCAGTAGCGCGGCCTGGTTCTTCTCGTCGATGTCCGCCGCTTCGTCCAGGTAGTACGGCAAGCGCACGCGCCCGGCCTGGTCGCGGTCCATCAAGTGCAGCAACAGGTACATGTTGGTCAGCGCTTTGATGGTCATGGTGGTGCCGTTGGACGCCGCGCCGTCGATGTCGGTGTGGATCACCGGTTGGCCGTTGATCTTGGTGATCTCGAACGCCAGCTCGAACAAATCCTTTAGCCCCAACTGGTTGTGGTTCGCCGCCACCAGGCGCGCCAGGTATTCCTTGGCCTCTTCGTTCTTGCTGTCCTGGTCGGCGCTTTGGCTGAGGTCGAACACCGAAAGCGTCTCGCCTTCCTCGTACTGGCCGGCGCTGTGGATGATCTGGTCGATGTGCTTGAGGGCTTCCTTGTTCGGCGCCAGCACGATGCGAAAGCTTTGCAGGTTGGATACCTGGCGTTTGTTGATCTCGCGGTTGAACAGCGCCAACTGGTGTTCGAGGCTGTCGTAGTCGCTGCGGATGTTGCGCAGGGTCCGGGCGATGTCCGTGACCGCCGCGCGGCGCGCCTTGCCCAGGGTCAGGGCTTCGTCGGTGCGGTGCGCGTAGGCGTTGATGAGCAGTTGCAGGCGCCGCTCCATGTCGTCTTCGCTGTCGAACTTGGCCACGCCCTTGAGGCGCACCTGGGCATACAGCGCCTCGATCTGGCCATCGGCGCGCAGCAGCCCTTGCCAACTGTCTTGATAGTCATTGAGCAACGGCAGCAGGTTGTCCATGGAGTCGTCCACCGGGTCCATGAACGGCGTGCCGAACGGCAGGTCGGCGGGCAGCAACTGGCGGCGGCGCAAAGCGTCGTCAAGGGTGCGCTGCTTGGCTTCCATGTCGCCGATCTGGCGGCCGACCAGTTGCAGCTTGGCCGACAGTTGCTGGACCCGCTCGGTGAAGGCGTCGCTGGAACGCTTCAACTCGTCCTGGGCGGCTTCCATCTGCGCGAGGTTTTCCAGTTTCTCGTCTTCTTCAGCGCTCAAGGTCTGGGCGCGGCGGAAGTCTTCCAAGGCTTTTTGCGCGTCCAGCACCTGCTGGTACAGGGCCTCGGTCTGGGTCTTGCTCGCGGCGCGGTCGGCGGCCACGGCGGCTTGGGTCTTGAGCTGCTTGAGTTCTTTGTCCAGGCGATCCTTCTGGTCGCGCAGCGCGGCGCGGTCGGCCAGGGCTTGCAGGGCCGGCGGCTCGATGTGCGTCAAGTCGATGGCTAACCCTGGCACCTCAAAGCGTTCGCCCTTGAAGCCGTCGAGGATCACTTCCAGGGATTTGACCCACTGGCCGTCCTCGTCCAGGGCAATGCCGTGCTCGCCCAGGGGCAGGCTGAACAGTGCGCTGTTGAACAGGCGCATCAGGCGTTCCACGTCCTGCTGGGAGAACTCTTCACGCAGGCGCGCGTAGCTATTGTTATCAGCGTGGTCGAGTTGCTGCTTGACCGACTTGAGGCGTTTTTCCAGGTCCCGCAGGCGTTCTTCGAGGTCTTCGGCGCTGAACTGGCGCGACTGCGCCAGGGCACCGGCCAATTCGTCGTGGGCGTCCTTGGCGGCCAGCAGTTGCTGCTCCAGCACTTTCACGTTGTCCACCAGGGCGAAGCGATGCTTGAGCACCGCCAGTTCGCCGAGCCAGCGCTGGATGCCGCTGATTTCCCGCTCCAGGCGCATCAGCTCTTGGGTGCCGCCGCGCTGGTCGTTTTGCAGGGCGTCTTGCTCGTTGCGGTAATGCTCGGACTGGATCAGCAGCTCTTCCTTGCGTGCACCGGCGTAGTCCGACCAGGTGCCCAGCAGGGAGTCGAGCAGCGGTGACAGACGATGCAACTTGCCGCGCAGCACATCGCGCTGCCTGACCCCGGCGGCCAGCGCCTCGACCAGTGGCCCGGCGGCGACCATCGAGTTGTAGTCCTGCTCCATGCGCCGCACGTCGCGGAACGCCTCTTCGCAGGCGGCGATGTAGTCGACGCTGCCGGAACGCAGGCTGTGCTCGAAGGCATCGAGGAACAATTGTTTGAGCTTGGCCGCGGTGATTTCGCGCATGTGCAGCAGGTTGATGAACAGGGCGCGGAAGGTTTTCAGGCTCTGTTCGCTGGTCGAACGCAGCGGGATCAGCGTCAGGTCCAGGGGAATGGAGGTGTGGCCGCCCACCAGCAGGCGTCGCAGCTCGTCGGGCTTGAGGTCATAGGCCTTGATGCCCAGGCGTTCGAGGTTGTTGAACAGTTCTTTGTGGCGCAGGCAGGTGTCGTCTTTCTGGTAATGGGCCAGGTCGAGCTTGCCGGCATAGGCGAAGAACTGGTGGCCGAAACCGCCGCCCGGGCCGCGTCCGACCACGCCAATCACGTGGGGGCCGTGGGGCAGGGCAACTTCGACGAGGATGTAGCTGGTGTCGGAGGCGAAGTAGAAACGCCGCGATTGCTCCAGGCTGTACTTGCCGAAGCTCATGTCCGACATGCGCGCCAGGATCGGGAACTGCAAGGCGTTGATCGAGGCGGACTTGCCCAGGTTGTTCGCACCGTAGACCGACAGCGGCTCTTCCAGGGGGAACAGGCCCAGGCTGTAGCCGGCGGTGTTCAACAGGGCAAAGCGGCGGATGCCGTAGCGTTCCTGGCTCATGCTTCATTCTCCTGTTCTTCGGCAATGGCGCGGGCCAGGGCGTCTTCTTCGCTTTCGTCCGCGGCGCCGAACGGGCTGAGGTCGAGGGGGTCGTCGGTGTGCAGCAGGTGTTCGTCGCTGTCGTCATCGACCAGCACCGGCGCCGGCAACGGCAGCACGCTGTGCAGGCTGGCGGCCAGGTCGCGGTCCTGTTGCACCGACAGGCACACGTCGAGGAAGCGGTGCATCGGCGGCAGGAAGCGGTAGACGCCGTTCTCTTCGCCGGCAAAACCCAGTTGGGTCATGCGCCGCATGATTTTTTCTTCCAGCTCTTCCTGGGTCTGCACTTCGGCCTGGATAAACAGGTCGCGGTACTTGTCCAGCAGCGAGGGCAACTCGTCGCGGCCCAGGCTGCCGCCATCGAGCACGGCCACCGGGTCGCGGCCCTGGTCGGCCAGGTGCTCGACAAGGATGAAGGTGAACAGCGCCAGGCGCTGCGCGGTTTTGTTCACCGCCGCGGCGGCCAGTTCCGGGACGAAGTAGTAGAAGCCGCGGGTGTCGCACACCAGCTCAAAGCCCAGGGCCTTGAACAGGGAGCGGTACTGGTCCTGGCAATTGGACAGTTGGGCATACAGCTCCGGGTCGCGGCGGCTGACGTGGTAGCCCTTGAACAACTCGCGAAAGATCGGCGCCAGTTGGGACAGTTCGGAAAGATCAAGATGCATGAGGAGTGCTCGCAGAATGCTCGGGCGTATCGTCGCTGGCCGAGAGCAGGGCGAAGGAGCGCAGGCTGACCTGGTGCTCGTGGGTGTGGTAGTCGCGGCGCTCCAGGCGCTCGCGTTTGAAGCGTTTTTCCCGCGACAGGCGCGAGAACCAGTAGAGCAATTCGTCGGTGGCGCCGTCGGGCTCCTGCTCCAGCAGCCAGCTCATCAAGTCCGGCATCGGCAAAGCATTTTCGCAGCGCTCGAGCATCTCGCGCACGGTGCGCGGTGCCCGTGGGGCCTCGCCCTTGTGGGTCTTGTGGGCCTTTGGGAAGCGCGCCGGCTTGGGCTCGAAACGGGCCAGGGCATAGACGTAGGCTTCGACCTGGCCGGAACTGCCGAGGAAGGTGCTCTGCGGACGGGTGAACAGCGGCATGGCGGCCTGGGGCACGGCGTCGATGCCTTTGCGCCGGATCGCCGCCAGCGCTAGCGCCGCGCCGCGGGTCACGGCGTTGTGCCGGCGCGCTTCTTCGCGCAGGGGCAACAGCAGCTCGCGGGCGTGGCGCAGGGTCAGTTGGGCGCTGGTTTGCATTTCCAAGATGCGCGCGTGGGTGCGCAGCAGCATGTCGTCGTCCACCAGGTGGCCCAGGCGCTGTTGCTCGCTGAGCATCTTGAGCAGCACGTTTTCGACTTTGCGCACGCCTTGCTCGAAGGCGCCGTCGGCGTTGACCAATTGGATCATCGGCTCGACGTACTCGTCCCAGGTCGCCAGCACTTCGGCGTAGCGCTGGCGCAGGGGGATCTGCCGGTCGCTGGTCTTGGCCCGCTCGGCCACGGCCACCAGGGCCTGCTCGTCGTTGGCGAGCTTTTTCAGCACATCGCGCACGCGCATGTCCAGCAGGCGCAACTGGCGCGCCAGGTCATTGCCGTCGCGGATGTCGAAAGCATCCTGGATGTACCCGGCCAGGCGTTCGAGGTGGCGCAGGTAGGCTTCGATTTCCAGGCACAGGCCCAGGCGATGCTCGCGGCGCAGGTAGGCGAGGAAGTCGTGGATCTGGGCGTTGAGCTCGAAGCGGTTCGGGCTCTTGGCCACGGGCACCAGGATGTCCAGGCGGATCCACACGTCCAACAGGCTGGTGATGTCCTGCGGCGTGCTGTCCAGTTGCTGGGCGGCCAACTGTGAACGCAATTCGTTGAGGCTCAGGGTGCCCTGGTCGAAGTGCTCGCACAGCGGCTCCAGGAGGGCCCAGTGTTCAGCGAGGGCGCGCAAGACGCGCTTGGGTTCGATCATCAAAATGGCCGGCTGGTTAGCGATTAAAAGCGGCGATTGTACTGCATCGCACGGGTCCGCAAGCGCCGCGGGTCAATCGCTGAGACGAGTAGCCGCTTTTGTGGCGATCAACTGCGGGCGATCTTGGGCGAAGGGCGGTAGAATCCCCGCACTTTCCGTTATCCAAAAGTGGCCGAGCTTTGCTTATCGAGTCCCGTCGCCGCGCTTACCTAAGCGCCATGCAGGTGGTCAACTGGCTACCGCGCACCGAATTGCCCTTTGCCGCGCCGTCGCGGCCAGAGCTGCTGGCGATGCCTGAACTGCTGGGCGAAGAAGCCGCGCCCGACGTGCCGAACCTGATCGAAACCCCCGCGCCCATGCCGCCGAGCGAGCGCCCTCGGGTCGAAGTGCCCCGGCCTGTGCCTGCGGTGGCACGCCCGGCGAGCAAAGCGGTAGAGGAGGCCAAGCCCGCCGCCCCGGCCCGCGCGCCCCAAGTGCCACCGCCGCGCTTTGCCCTGCAATTGCTGCGCGCCGGGCGTTGCCTGCTGCTGGTGGAACTGCCCACCGGCGAGCCCTTCCAGAGCCGCGACCCGGCTTACCTGCTGCTCAAAGACATGCTGCGCGCCGCCGGCCTGCCGGACAGCCCGCAGATCGTCGGCGAGCCGGTGCGCTGGCCGCTGTTGGTGCGCGGCACCATGGACCAGGGCCCGGAGGCGGCACGGGACTTCGTCCAGGGCTTCGTCGCCGCGCGCCTGGAAGAAGAGGCCTGTGCTTGCCTATGGCTGATCGGCCTGCCGGCGGTGCGTTTTGCCGGCGAGGCCGATGCGCAGTCGTACCACCGCGAACTTGAGATCGAAGGCCTGGGCGTTGCCTGGGCCTTGCCCGGCCTTGAACTGTTAATGGAAGAGCCACAGCGTAAGGCTGATGTCTGGCAAGCGATGCGCCGGCTGATGGCGCGCTGGAAACCCACCGATGAGTGACGCTGTAACCTTCCGCCCGATGACCGAGGCGGACCTGGACGCTGTACTGAAGATCGAATACGCCGCCTTCAGCCACCCCTGGACCCGGGGGATCTTCCTCGACGGCCTGGGCAAGTACCACATCTGGCTGATGTTCGAGGGCCAGCAGCAGGTCGGCCACGGGGTGGTGCAGATCATCCTCGACGAGGCGCACCTGCTCAACATCACCGTCAAACCGGAAAACCAGGGCCGTGGCCTGGGCCTGGCGCTGCTGGAACACCTGATGTCCATCGCCTACAAAGCCCAGGCGCGCGAGTGCTTCCTGGAACTGCGCGACAGCAACCGCGCGGCGTTTCGCCTCTATGAGCGCTACGGCTTCAACGAAATCGGCCGCCGCCGCGACTACTACCCGGCCGTGGGCGGGCGCGAGGATGCGGTGGTGATGGCTTGTACCTTGGTTGACTGACTGAAAGTATCGCGAGCAGGGGCTTTGTGGCCGGCTCAACAACCTTCTGTGAGAGGGTTTGTTGTGGGAGCGGGCAAGCCTGCTCCCACAAGGGTTTTCCACAAGACTCTGCGCTTTGGTGGGTGCGGGCCGGGCAGCGCTCCGCTCGCCCGCGATGGCGTCAGCCCAGGTACCGCTCGGCTAGCGGTTGCCATCCACCGGTTCGCGCTCGGCCAGTTCGGCTTCGTCCCAGCCATTGCCGCCGCCGATGTCGTCTTCGTCCACTATGCTCAGGTCCCAATCGGCGGGGTTGTCTTCGCCGGCTTCCTGGGCGTCGCGGGCGCCGTCTTCGAGGATCAGGGTTTCTCTGCTGAGGTCGTCGTCGGTCAGTTCGTGGTCGGGTGTGGTAGCGCCGGTCATTCCGGCTTCATGATGCCGCGGTGGTGGGGCGTCACGCTGGCGTTGGCTTTCGGGGGTGAGTTCATTGAGGTGTTCGCCGCTGTCGTCCCGGTCGAAGTCCAGTTCGTTCATCGAGCCCATGCGATCCTCGTTGTCATCGATGGGTTCGGGCTGCGGCGCGCCGTAGGGGCGTCGTGATTCGGTCATGGCAATTGCTCCCAGGGTGTGTACGGTGGACAGGCACACCCCCCGAAGATTCAGAGATTTTCCAGGCGTGCGACGATCTGCCTGGCCAACGTGACGCCGAACGGCGCTCGTCTGTCAAAGCTGCGCATCATTCTTGAGGCTTCACAGCATGAACGAACTACAAGACCTGATTGATAACAACGAGCGCTGGGCCGACGCGATCACCCAGGAAGACCCGGATTTCTTCGCCAAACTGGCCCGCCAGCAAACCCCCGAGTACCTGTGGATCGGCTGTTCCGACGCACGGGTGCCGGCCAACGAGATCGTCGGCATGCTGCCGGGCGATCTGTTCGTACACCGCAACGTGGCCAACGTGGTGTTGCACACCGACCTCAATTGCCTGTCGGTGATCCAGTACGCGGTGGACGTGCTCAAGGTCAAACACATCCTCGTCACCGGCCACTATGGCTGCGGCGGTGTGCGTGCCTCGATGCAGGATCGCCAATTGGGCCTGATCGACGGTTGGCTGCGTTCGATCCGCGACCTGTACTACGAACACCGCGAAGCGCTGGGCCAATTGCCCACCGAAGAAGAGCGGGTTGACCGCCTCTGCGAGTTGAACGTGATCCAGCAAGTGGCCAACGTCGGCCATACCAGCATCGTGCAGAACGCCTGGCATCGCGGCCAGAGCCTGTCGATCCATGGCTGCATCTACGGGATCAAGGACGGGCGCTGGAAAAGCCTGAACGCCACCATCAGCGGTTTCGAGCAATTGCCGCCGCAGTATCGGCTGCGTCCGGCGGGCGCACCGTAGGGAGCGTCAACAACGGCTCTGCCGGTACCAGTGTTGTAGGAAGAGTTGCCCCTGGGCGTTGGGGGCCTCTTCGTAACCGGTGATCCAGCCACGGCACTGGGGCGAGCCGCATTGGCAGGCGAACTGGGCCGGCAATTGCTCCTCGGTGCTGGCCAGGTCCATATACAGCAGGTCGCCCCGGGCGATGTCCTTGAGCGACCACATCCACAGCTCGCTCATGTCCAAAAACACATTGGGGTCGCAGGAGTGCGCCAGTAACCCGGTGAACCACGGGTCGTGCAGGTGCACGCCGTGCATCATCTGCCGGGTCCAGGGGCCGCGGGCCGGCACCATTACCCCGGAAAACCGGCACACGCGGCAGATATGCCGAACTGTTTGCAGGCTGCTGAGCCCCGAAATCTGCCCGCCCGTGGGCGTGCTGACGGCGAAGTCTTGCCTGGAGGGATAGCCATCGCTGACCTGCAGTTCGTCAAAAGGATAGAGGCAGTCGCGGGTGCTTTTGCCGAGCTTGTCCATTTTCATAACGGTCCTTGTTCCGGCACGGGTGCATCAATGCCATCCAGAGCGCTCCAGCCCTGGTGCAGCAGTCGGTGCTGGCCAAGCCTCGCGCAAAAAAGCACCAGGGTCTACTGTCATTTCTGACAGTAGATATCCGCTAGTTATCGCGTCAGCCATGGCTGACGCGAGGTGTTATCACAAGGCCGGGGTGACGGCTGCATCGGTGGCGGGAGCCTGGAGTTGCTGGAGTTGTACGCTGACGGCCGGGGTCGCGCACTGGGTTTGGGCGTCGGCCGGCGACAGCTTGCGGATCGAGGTATAGAACAGTTCGCAGGTCTGGGTTTTCTGGCTGTCCTGCCAGGTTTGGGTGCAGCGTTGCAGTTGCGCGGCGGGGTCGGCGCCGGGCTGGGAGCCCATCGCAGCCTGCCAGCACGCGGCACTGAGGTCCTGGCCCATGGTTTTCAGGCCCACGGCGTCGGCGCGGGCCTGGTCGCCGTCATAGTTCTCGGGGTCGGCGGCATACCAGATATAGCTGGGGTGATTGGCCCCCAGCACCGGCACCTTCACCGCGGCCACCGGGTTGATCTGCGCCAGGCCCAGCACGGTCACCGTGACCCCGTATTGCTGTTTGAGCCAATTGCGCACCGGCGCGCCAAAAGCCACCATCGGCAGGCCCGTATCCCCCTCGCCACGGCTGAGTTCGCGCACCATCGTGGCCTGATAGTCCTTGAAATAGTCGTAAATGCCCTCTAGATCCTTGCCTGCACTGGAGGGTGCGGCCACCGGGGCGATATCGACAATGGTCTGGAACGCGGGTGTTTGCTCGGCCGGGATGCCATTGGCGGTGAGCAGCGTGGCCCAGCGGTCGGTGGTGGCCGAGTCGAGATAGTCCTGGGCGCGGGTCAGGGAGTAATCGGGTGGGAAGTGCAGCAGTTCGACGCTTTTGCGTTTTTCCAGGGCCATGCCCAGGGGCAGGAAGAAATACCAGTCATAGGCCCACTTGCCCTCGGCATTCAGGCGCCGCGCCCCTTCGTAGGCCAGGTCGCCGGCCTTCAGCAGGGCCGCCAAGGGCTTGCCGTAGCTGGCGGGCACCCCGGTGATGCTGGCGTAGAGCTGCTGGTTGTCGGCGGTGACGCGCACTGTCGCCGTGTCGTAGCCGTCGCGTTTCACGCTTTGCTTGAGGTAATGCTCCACCGTTTGCGCGAGGGTCCAGTCGCGGTAGCAGATCACCGCGCAATTGTTCGGGTAGGCGAAGAGGCGGGTGACCCGCTCGGTACTGCCGAGCGCCAGTTCGGCGTCGGCCAAGGCATGGCTGCTCAAGCCCAGGGTGGCGAGGGTCAACGTCAGGGCGGCGAGTTTGTGCATGGGGGACTCCTTGTCGACATTTTTGAGTGAGGGGCGGGTGTTGCGCGTGAAGAATAGGCGGGCGCTGCACGACCGGGGGCAAGATGGCCACAAATCATGGCAATATGCCGTCCGCTCATCATCGATCAAAGGACTGAACCATGGCTTTTACCGATCAAGAACGCCTTGCCCTGCTGGCCGTCAAAGGCGTTGGCCCGACGGTAGTCAACCGTTTGGAGCAAATGGGCTTTGCCTCGTTGGGCCAGTTGGCCGAGGCCGATGCCCTGGAGATTGTCACCAATGCTTCGGCCCTGGTGGGGTCGACGTGCTGGAAGAACAGCCCCCAGGCGCGGGCGGCGATTCAAGCGGCCATTGCCATGGCCAAGGCGCGTTGAGCCGTTGAAGGGCGGCGCGGGGTTTGCGTATCAAGCGGTCTATCGCTACGTCTTGGAGCTGATCGCCAGCCACCGCCATGAGCAGCGCCTGCCCTCGCTGCGGCAACTGGCCCAGCGCCTCGGGGTGTCGGTGTCCACCACCAAATACGCCTACGCCTTGCTGGAAGACGAGGGCCGTATCCTGTCGCGGCCGCGCCTGGGTTACTTCAGCCGGCCAGCGCCACTGCCGGCCACCGGCGCCGCGCCCGCCAGCCTGCTCGACCGGGTCTACGCCAGCGCCCGGCAACCGGGCATGTTGGCGCTGTCCAGCGACAGCCCGGCGATGCTGCTGTCCCTGGAAAACCCGCTGCTGATGACCGAGCGCGAACTCACCCGCCAGTACCCGCGCCCGCCAGCGCCGCTGTACCAACCGTTTGGCGAGGCGCAGTTGCGCGCCGTAGTGGCTGCGCAGTACACCCGTTCGCCCGACCAGGCCTGGCAAACCGAGCAGGTGTATGTGGGCGCCGACCTGCACAGCGTGTTGCAGATTGCCCTGGCGGCGCTGGCGGCCAAGGGCCGCGTGGCGTTGGTGGAGTCGCCCTGTTCTTGGGCCGTGCTGCGCCAATTGCACAGCGCCGGGGTGGAGGTGGTCGAACTGCCGTTGGGCGACGATGGCCGGGTGGACCTGATGCAGGTCGAGCACCTGCTGCAACGCCGGTCCGTGGCCCTGGCGGTGTTTTCGTCCACCTTCGCCAGCCCCCACGCCAGCCTCATGCCCGCCGCCGACAAGCAGCAACTGTGCGCCTGGCTGAGCGCGCGGGGCATTTGGTTGCTGGAGAACGACAGTTATGGCCAGTTGTACTTCGGGCCACAACCGGCGCGGTTTCGCGACTTCGCCGACCCTGAGCGGCTGATGGTGTTTTCGGCGTTGGACAAAACCATCGGCGCCGAAGCCCCGTTCGGCTACCTGCTCAGCCGCCAACTCGCCCCCGCGTTGCAACGCGAATGTCTGGCGCGGGCCTTTCGCCTGTCACCGATGCGCCAGAAAGCCATCGCCCGGCTCCTCGGCTCGCGGCGCATGGGCGCCCACCTCGCGGCACTGCGCGGGCAATTGCAGGGGCGGGCGGCACACCTGGCCCAGATGCTCAGCCAACACACCGGCGAACGCCTGCACTGGCTCGCCCCGGCCGGTGGTGCGACGCTTTGGGCTCGGGCGCGGCGCCCGGTGGACATGGCCCGGGTGTTCGAGCGCCTGTTGGCGCAGCGCATCGTCATTGCGCCGGGGGCGGTGTTCAGCCAGGCCGGGCATTGGCGCCATCACCTGCGCCTGAGTTTCACCCTGGACTGGCAGCAAGACATCGCCACGGCCCTGCAACACCTGGCCCACGCCCTGGATCAAGAAGCGCTCAACTGACCCCGTAGCAATGGCGCGGCTCGGGGAATTGGCCGCTGCGCACCTCATGGGCGAACGCTTCGCAGGCCTGGCTTATCAGCGCGCCGACATCGGCGTATTGCTTGACGAACCGTGGTACGCGTGCGCCGCCCAGGCCCAGCAGGTCTTCGGTGACCAGCACCTGGCCGTCGCAGGCCGGGGAGGCGCCGATGCCAATCGTCGGCATCGGCGAAAACCCGCTGATGCGCCGCGCCACGCCTTCGGCCACTCCCTCCAGCAACAGGCTGAACGCCCCGGCGTCGAGGTGGGCGCGGGCGTCCTGCTCGATCAGGCTGGCGCCGCTGTCGCTCAGGCCTTGGGCCTTGAACCCGCCCATGGCGTTGACGTACTGGGGCATCAGGCCGATATGGGCCATCACCGGAATGCCGCGCTGCACCAAAAACTCCACCGTACCGGCCAGGGCCTGGCCGCCTTCGAGCTTGAGCGCGTCGCACCCGGTGCGGGCCAGCACCTGGGCGCAGTTGCGGTAGGCCTGTTGCGGCGATTCCTGGTAACTGCCGAACGGCATGTCGGCGATCACGCAGGCCTGGCGGGTGCTGGCGACCACCGCGCGGGTGTGGCCGATGATTTCCTCCAGGCTCATGTCCAGGGTGCTGGCGCGGCCGTAGCCGACCATGGCGGTGGAATCGCCGATGAGGATGAAGTCGACGAAGGGGTCGAGTAAACGGGCAAATGCACTGCTGTAGGCGGTCAGCGAGACGATTTTCTGCTGGCCTTTCATGGCCACCAACTGCGGCACGGTCAGGCGGGTGGTGCGTGAATGAGTGCTCATGGCGGCTCTCCTGCGGGGTGGGAAAGCGCCCGATTATTGGCCGCCGGCGGCGCGATTCAATGCACAGCCTGGGGCTAAAAACCGACCCAGCGCTGTGTTTGGGTTGTTTCGGCGGTTTTTTGCGTAGACCATTGGCGCCATCGTTTTGCCCCACTTGCGAGTGTATTTGCATGACCGCCACCCCTGACCCGCGCCCGGCACCGTTTTCCCGGTCCGACTACAAGACCCTGGGCTTGGCCGCCCTGGGCGGCGCGTTGGAAATCTACGATTTCATCATCTTCGTCTTTTTCGCCCTGACCCTGAGCCAGCTGTTCTTCCCCCCGGAAATGCCCGAATGGCTGCGCCTGCTGCAAAGTTTCGGGATTTTCGTCACCGGTTACCTGGCGCGGCCCCTGGGCGGCATCCTGATGGCGCACTTTGCCGACCGCTTGGGGCGCAAGAAGGTATTCAGCCTGAGCATCCTGATGATGGCGCTGCCGTGCCTGCTGATCGGCATCATGCCCACCTACGCCCAGATCGGTTACCTCGCACCGCTGCTGTTGCTGGCGCTGCGCATCCTGCAAGGGGCGGCGGTGGGCGGCGAGGTGCCCAGCGCCTGGGTGTTCGTCGCCGAGCATGCGCCCCGGGGCCATCGCGGCTATGCCCTGGGCTTCCTACAGGCCGGGCTGACTTTCGGCTACCTGATCGGCGCCCTCACGGCCACGGCCCTGGCCCAACTGTTCAGCCCGGCGGAAATCCTCGACTACGCCTGGCGCTACCCCTTCCTGCTGGGCGGTGTGTTCGGCGTGATTGGCGTGTGGCTGCGCCGCTGGCTGAGTGAAACCCCGGTGTTCATGGCCATGCAGGAACGCCGCGAAGCCGACCTCGAACTGCCCCTGCGCACCGTGCTGCGCGAGCATCGCCTGGCCATCCTGCCGGCGATGATCCTCACCTGCGTGCTGACGTCGGCGGTGGTGGTGTTCGTGGTGATTACCCCGACCATGATGCAAAAAACCTTTGGCATGAGCGCCAGCCACACCTTTGCCCTCAGCGCCCTGGGTATCGTCTTCCTGAACATCGGCTGCGTGCTGGCGGGGCTGATCGTCGACCGCATCGGCGCCTGGCGCACGGTGATGCTCTACAGCCTGCTGCTGCCGCTGGGGATTGGTGTGCTCTACAGCAGCCTGATTGCGGGCAGCCCGTGGGTGGGCCTGGCCTACGCCATCGCAGGCCTGGGCTGCGGCGTAGTGGGGGCGGTGCCGTCGGTGATGGTCAGCCTGTTCCCGACGCGCATCCGGGTGTCGGGCATTTCCTTCACCTACAACATCGCCTATGCCTTGTGGGCGAGTACCACGCCGCTGTTGCTGATCGGCCTGATGCCCTGGAGCCAGTGGGTGTGCGTGATCTATAGCGCCGTGATGGGGGCGGTGGGTATCGCCAGCGCCCTGTACTTCGGCACCCGCCTGCCCGGCGCCAGCCAGGAGCCGGTGCCTTCGGGCTGCTGAAACGTGCGAGCCCGGTAGCACGGCCCGTGGGTGTTTTTGTGGGCGCTGGCTTGCCAGCGCTGGCGGTCTTGAAATCGCCATGGCAGGCGGAGCCAGCCCCCACAGGGCGGTGATAACCACGCCCGTGTGGTAGCCATGCGCCTAGAAGTTTGGCTTTTGATCTTGATTCACCCACCCACAAAAAAGCCCCGACACTCAGCGAGTGCCGGGGCTTTTGATGTTGCGCTCAGGCGTTACTGCGCGGTGCTAAGGGCCTTGGCCTTGCTCATGCGCAGCAGGTAGAAGCCCCAGATAATCAGGACCCACACCGGGATGGCATACACCGAGGCGCGCACGCCCGGGATGGCCAGCATCACGCCAATAATCCCCAGCATGAACGCCAGGCACAGGTAGTTGCTGAACGGGAACCAGAAGGTCTTGAACCCGGTTTCCACGCCTTGTTCCTTCATGGCTTTGCGGAACTTGATGTGGGTCAGGCTAATCAGCGCCCAGTTAATCATCAGGGACGCGACCACCAGGGCGAACAGCAACTCCAGGGCGTTATGGGGCGCCACGTAGTTGATGACCACGCACAAGAGCGTTACCAGCGCCGAGACGCCCAGGGCCCGCAGTGGCACGCCTTGTTTGTTGAGCTTCATCAGCGCCTTGGGCGCGTCGCCCTGTTCGGCCAGGCCAAACAGCATGCGGCTGTTGCAGTACACGCCGCTGTTGTACACCGACAGCGCCGCGGTCAGGACCACGAAGTTGAGGATGTGCGCCGCGGTGTCGCTGCCGATCAGGGAGAAGATTTGCACGAACGGGCTGCTGCTGTATGGGTCGCCCGAAGCGCCCAGGGTTTGCAGCAACTGGTCCCACGGGTACAGCGACAGCAGCACGGTGAGGGCACCGACGTAGAAAATCAGGATCCGGTACACCACCTGGTTGATGGCCTTGGGGATCACTTTGCGCGGCTCGCTGGCCTCGGCGGCGGTGATGCCCACCAGTTCCAGGCCACCGAAGGAGAACATGATGAACGCCATGGCCATCAGCAGGCCGCTGTAGCCATTGGGGAAGAACCCGCCGTGGCTCCACAGGTTGCTGAACGAGGCTTGCGGGCCGCCCTCGCCGCTGAACAGCAGGTAGCAGCCGAGCACGATCATGCCGACAATCGCCACCACCTTGATGATGGCGAACCAGAATTCGGTTTCACCGAAGAACTTCACGTTCAGGGTGTTGATGAGGTTGACCAGCACGAAGAACACCACGGCGCTGACCCAGGTGGGGATTTCCGGCCACCAGAATTGGATGTACTTGCCTACAGCGGTCAACTCGGCCATGCCCACCAGCACGTAGAGCACCCAGTAGTTCCAGCCGGACAAAAAGCCCGCGTAGCCGCCCCAGTATTTGTGGGCGAAGTGGCTGAACGAGCCGGCCACGGGCTCTTCGACGATCATTTCACCCAGTTGGCGCATGATGAGGAACGCGATGAAACCGGCGATCGCATAGCCGAGGATCATCGACGGCCCCGCCGACTTGAGTACGCCCGCCGAGCCGAGGAACAGCCCGGTGCCAATCGCACCTCCTAGCGCGATCAGTTGAATATGCCGGTTCTTCAAGCCGCGCTTGAGGCCAACCGGATTTACGATGTCATCGGCCATTACATTCCCTTTTTACTTGTTGTTTTTTCAGGCGTGGTCGGAAAAATCCTGCACGTTTGACACACCTCTCTCACAGAGGGGTCAGATATTACCCTCGGTAAACTTTTCGGAACACAGCTGAACGCCTTCCAGGGCCAATCGGTAGGTGCATTAGAAGGACCGGCGGGGGCGGGGGTCTATCCGGTTAATGGGCGAAGGGAGTCCGGATAGTAGGTAATGGGTGTTTTTTGTGTGGGAAGCATTGCTCTGTTATGTCGGGATTTTTACTGTGAGGGCGGACTAACCCGCGATGGCGGCGCACCTGGCACTGCAGTGGCTAGCTGACACATCGCCATCGCCAGCAGGCGCGCTCCCACCCAGGTTCGCCCACAGGTGTTGTTCACCCAACAATCAAATCCCCCCTCACAGCATCTCCCGCACCAATTGCAGGCAATGGGTCAGCCCCGGCGATTGGTCGTTGACCCGGCGGCTGAGGATGATCGGTGAGTTGGCGGTGGTTTCCACGATGGGCGTGTAACCGATGTCGGCGCGGTGCAGGGCCTGGACGGAGGCGGGCACCACGGTGACACCCATGCCGGCGGCGACCAGGCCGATGGCGGTCTGCAATTCGTTGGTCCATTGCGACACCTTGACCACCAGGCCATGGGCGTCGAACAGGGCGATCACGTGGTCGGCATAGCTGGGGCGCGGGTTGCCGGGGTAGAGCACAAAGGGTTGTTTGGCCAGTTCCGCCAGGGTGGTCGGCCCGGCCAGCAGCGGGTGGCCGGTGGGCAGCACGGCCACCAGGCGATCTTCGATCAGCACTTGCTGGACGATGGCCGGGTCGTCGATGCGGATCCGCCCGAACCCCACGTCGATGCGCCCGGCCTTGAGGGCCTGGACTTGCTGCAAGGTGGTCATTTCCGACAGGCCCAGTTCCAGCTCCAGGGTGTCGTCGGTGCGCAGGCGACGGATCAGGTCCGGGAGCATGCCGTACAGGGTCGAGGGCGCGAAGCCAATGCCCAGCCAGGTTTTTTGCCCCAGGCCGATGCGCCGGGTGTCGTCACAGGTTTTGCCCAGTTGTTCCAGCAGCAGCTTGGCGTGCTCATAGAAGTAGCGCCCGGCCTCGGTCAGGCGCAGCGGGCGGCCGCGCTCGAGCAGCACCACGCCCAACTCGTCTTCCAGTTGCTGGATCTGCCGGCTCAGGGGCGGTTGGGCGATGTGCAGGCGTTCGGCGGCGCGGGTGAAGTTGAGGGTTTCCCCCAGCACCTGGAAGTAACGCAGATGGCGCAGCTCCATGGACAGTCCTCGCAACGCGGTGATGACGATGAACAATACCCTGTAGGTATCGATTGAGACCAATTCTATATTGGCAGCCCAAAAAAATGGCGGGCAGAATCGGGCAAAACAAGTAAAGAACCTGATGGGTATAGAAATGCACGCAAGCGCCATTGAATCGATCGAGACGATCATCGTCGATCTGCCGACCATCCGCCCGCACAAGCTGGCGATGCACACCATGCAGCATCAGACCCTGGTGATTATCCGCCTGCGTTGCAGCGATGGCATCGAAGGCATCGGCGAGTCCACCACCATCGGTGGCCTGAGCTATGGCAACGAAAGCCCCGACAGCATCAAGACCAACATCGACCGTCACTTCGCGCCGCTGCTGGTCGGCCAGGACGCGTGCAACATCAACGCCGCCATGCTGCGCCTGGAGCGCAGCATCCGTGGCAACACCTTCGCCAAGTCCGGCATTGAAAGCGCCTTGCTCGACGCCCAGGGCAAGCGCCTGGGCCTGCCGGTCAGCGAACTGCTGGGCGGGCGGGTGCGTGATGCGCTGCCGGTGGCCTGGACCCTGGCCAGCGGCAACACCGAGAAAGACATCGCCGAAGCCGAAAAAATGCTCGACCTGCGCCGCCACCGCATCTTCAAGTTGAAGATCGGCGCCGGCGAGGTGAACAACGACCTGGCCCACGTCATCGCCATCAAAAAAGCCCTGGGCGAGCGCGCCAGCGTGCGGGTGGACGTCAACCAGGCGTGGGACGAAGCCGTGGCGCTGCGGGCCTGCCAAGTGCTGGGCAGCAACGGCATCGACCTGATCGAGCAACCCATCTCGCGCAACAACCGCGCCGGCATGGCCCGCCTCAACCTGTCGAGCCCGGCGCCGATCATGGCCGACGAATCCATCGAGTGCGTGGAAGACGCCTTCAACCTGGCCCGCGAAGGCGCGGCCTCGGTGTTCGCCCTCAAGATCGCGAAAAACGGCGGCCCGCGTGCGGTATTGCGCACGGCGGCGATTGCCGAAGCGGCGGGTATCGGCCTGTACGGCGGCACCATGCTTGAAGGCGGCATCGGCACCCTGGCCTCGGCCCATGCGTTCCTGACCCTGAACAAACTGGCCTGGGACACCGAATTGTTCGGCCCGCTGCTGCTGACCGAAGATATCCTGGCCGAGCCGCTGGTCTACCGCGATTTCCATTTGCACGTCTCGACCGAGCCGGGCCTGGGCCTGAGCCTGGATGAAGAACGCCTGGCGTTCTTCCGCCGCGACAAGTCGTCCGTGACCCTTTCCCACGCCTGAGGACAGAGCCCCATGTTGTTCCACGTAAAGATGACCGTGAACCTGCCGCTCGACATGAACCCCGAGCACGCCGCGCGCCTCAAGGCCGACGAAAAGGCCCTGGCCCAGCGCCTGATGGAACAGGGCAAGTGGCGCCACCTGTGGCGCATCGCCGGCCTGTACGCCAACTACAGCGTGTTCGATGTCGACAGCGTGCAGGAACTGCATGACACCCTGATGCAATTGCCGCTTTATCCCTACATGGCCATCGAGGTCAATGCCCTGTGCCGGCACCCTTCCTCGATTCGCGAAGACGACCGTTAAGGGCCATCGCCTGAGGCGCGGCGCCTACAGGGCACCGCATCAGGCTCCATGCCGTGCTGCACCCAATAATTACAAGATGAGGACCTAACACCATGTCAGTCAGAATCTCCCACACTGCCCACGCCCAGAAGTTTCTCGAAGAAGCCAGCGGCAGCCTCAACGACGGCGGCAACCCGCGTGCCAAGGCGCTGATCCACCGCATTCTGCGGGACTCGGTGGCGATCATCGAAGACATGCAAGTGACCCCGGAAGAATTCTGGAAAGCGGTCAACTACTTCAACGAACTGGGCCAGAGCCAGGAAGCCGGCCTGCTGGCCGCCGGCCTGGGCCTGGAGCACTACCTGGACCTGCTGATGGACGCCGAGGACGAGCAGGCCGGTAAATCCGGCGGCACCCCGCGCACCATCGAAGGCCCGCTTTACGTGGCCGGCGCGCCTCTGTCCAAGTACGAAGCGCGGCTGGACGACGGCCAGGACCCAGGCGTGGTGCTGTTCATGCAGGGCCAGGTGCGCGACACCGACGGCAAGCCCCTGGCGGGCGCGATTGTCGATGTATGGCAAGCCAACACCGGCGGCACCTACTCCTACTTCGACGGCACCCAGTCGGAATTCAACCTGCGCCGGCGCATCGAGACTGACGCCCAAGGCAACTACCGCTTTCGCAGCATCGTGCCGTCCGGCTACGGTTGCCCGCCGAGCGGCCCGACCCAGCAACTGCTCGATCAACTGGGCCGCCACGGCCAGCGCCCGGCGCACATCCACTTCTTTATCTCCGCACCGGGCCACCGCCACCTGACCACCCAGATCAACCTGTCGGGCGACCCGTACCTGCACGACGACTTCGCCTACGCCACCCGCGATGAGCTGATCGCCGAGATCCGCTTCAGCGAAGACCAGGCCAAGGCCCGTGAACTGGGTGTGGAGGGCCGTTTCGCGCAGATCGATTTTGACTTCACCCTGCAGCCGGCCGCCGCGCCCGTGGAGCAAAAACGCATGGAGCGTGTGCGCGCCCTGGAAGACTGACCCCGGCCCCTGTGCCCCGCCGCGAGATAACCGACCGTTTATCTCGCGGCATTTTTATTGGCGCGGGCAGTACAGGCCACTGGGATAGACTCGCGGCTAAATAACAACAATTAGAGTGCCTGGTTATGGAAAGTCATCTGCTGAGCGAGCGCAGCCTGGTGTTTGAGCGGGCCGACCCCTACGCGGTGTCCGGTTACGTCAACCAGCATGTCGGCGCCCATTGCATCCATCTGCCCAGGGCCTCCAACCCCGAGGCCAGCCTCAACCACCGCAAATTCGCCAGCCTGGACCTGTGCCGCATCAGCTATGGCGGCAGCGTGCACGTCACCTCGCCGGCCCTGGAAACCATCTACCACCTGCAAGTGCTGCTGCGCGGCCACTGCCTGTGGCGCGGCCACCAGCAGGAACACTACCTGGCGCCGGGCGAGCTGTTGCTGATTAACCCCGACGATCCGGTGGACCTGACCTATTCCGCCGATTGCGAAAAATTCATCCTCAAGATCCCCACGCACCTGATGCAAGCCGCTTGCCTGGAGCAACGCTGGCTCTACCCGGAAACCGGCGTGCGCTTCCTGCAAAACCGCTACACCCTTGGCGAGCTGGACGGCTTCGTCAACCTGCTGGCCATGGTCTGCCTGGAAGCCGAGGCGGGTGAGCCGATGCCCAAGGTGCAGGAGCACTACGCGCAGATTGTCGCCGGCAAAATGCTCAGCCTGATGAAGACCAACGTACGCCGCGCCCACCTGAGTTCGCGGGACGCGACCTTCGAGCACATAGTCGATTACATCGACCAGCACCTGAAGCAGGACATCGACGGCGAAGCCCTGGCGCGCCAGGCGCGCATGAGCCTGCGCTCGCTCTACTCGCTGTTCGAGCGCCACGCCCACACCACACCGAGCCACTACATCCGCCTGAAAAAACTCGAACGCGTGCGCGCTTGCCTGAGCGACGACACCTGCAACGTGCGCAACGTCACCGAACTGGCCATGGACTACGGCTTTTTGCACCTGGGGCGCTTCTCGCAAAGCTACCGCCAGCAGTTTGGCGAGTTGCCCTCCGATACCCTCAAGCGCCGGCATTGAGGTTGCGTGGCGCCTGAGCGGGCGCCATCGCGAGCAGGCTCGCTCCCACGGAGCAGGCTCGCTCCCACGGAGCGGGCCAAGTGGCGCTGCGCTTGCCTGCGATAGCGATTTCAAAGGCCCTCCCTGCACAAAACGGATAGCGATCTGCACAAAGCGGATATTGCCGCCACCTGCGCCTGCCTAGCATGAGCCTTGCCTGAACAATAACAACGGAGGCTTTGGCCATGTCTTTGCGACCCGAATACCTTCATTCCATGCTCGAGGATGACCCCGAACAGGGCGTCTACCGCTGCAAGCGCGAGATGTTCACCGACCCGCGGCTGTTCGACTTGGAAATGGAGCACATCTTCGAAGGGAACTGGCTGTACCTGGCCCACGAGAGCCAGATCCCCAACAAGAACGACTTCTACACCACCACCATGGGCCGCCAGTCGATCTTTATCGCGCGCAACAAAGACGGCGTGCTCAATGCCTTCATCAATGCCTGTAGCCATCGCGGCGCCATGCTGTGCCGGCACAAGACCGGCAACCGTGCCACCTACACCTGCCCGTTCCACGGCTGGACCTTCAACAACTCCGGCAAGCTGCTCAAGGTCAAGGACCCGGCCGAAGCGGGCTACCCGTCGAGTTTCAACTGCGAAGGCTCCCACGACCTGACCAAAGTGGCGCGCTTCGAGTCCTACCGGGGGTTTCTGTTCGCCAGCCTCAAGGCTGATGTGGTGCCGTTGGTGGAACACCTGGGCGAGTCGGCGAAAATCATCGACATGATCGTCGACCAGTCCGCCGATGGCCTGCAAGTGCTGCGCGGTTCCTCCAGCTACATCTATGAAGGCAACTGGAAACTCACCGCCGAGAACGGCGCCGACGGCTACCACGTCAGCTCCGTGCACTGGAACTACGCCGCCACCCAGAACCAGCGCAAACAGCGCGAGGCCGGCGACTGCAACCCGACCATGAGCGCCGGGAGCTGGGCCAAGCAGGGCGGGGGCTTCTACTCCTTCGACAAGGGCCACCTGCTGCTCTGGACCCGCTGGGCCAACCCCGAGGACCGCCCGCTCTACGAGCGCCGCGACGAACTCGCCGCAGGCTTCGGCAAGGCCCGCGCCGACTGGATGATCGAAAACTCGCGCAACCTGTGCCTGTACCCCAACGTCTACCTGATGGACCAGTTCAGCTCGCAGATCCGCATTGCCCGGCCGATCTCGGTCAACCGCACCGAAATCACCATCTACTGCATCGCCCCCAAGGGCGAGAGCGACGAGGCACGCGCCAAGCGCATCCGCCAGTACGAAGATTTTTTCAACGTCAGCGGCATGGCCACCCCGGATGACCTGGAAGAGTTCCGCTCCTGCCAGCTCGGCTACCAGGGCGCCGGAGGCTGGAACGACATGTCCCGCGGGGCCGAGCACTGGGTCGAAGGCGCCGACGCCGCCGCCCGGGAAATCGACCTGCACCCGCTGCTCAGCGGCGTGCGCACCGAAGACGAAGGCTTGTTCGTGCTGCAACACAAATACTGGCAGCAAACCATGCTCAAGGCCCTGGCCGCCGAGCAGGCCAAGCACATCCCCGTGGAGGCCCTGTGATGAGCATTGCCCATGAAGCGGTATGCGCCTTCCTCTACCGCGAGGCGCGTTACCTGGACGACAAGGACTGGGACAACTGGCTGGAACTCTACGCCGCCGACGCCTCGTTCTGGATGCCGTCCTGGGACGACAACGACGAGTTGACCCAAGACCCCCAACGTGAAATCTCGCTGATCTGGTACGGCAACCGCAGTGGCCTGGAAGACCGCGTGTTTCGCATCAAGACCGAGCGCTCCAGCGCCACCGTGCCCGACACCCGCACCTCCCACAACATCAGCAACGTCGAGGTGCTGGAACAGGCCGACGGGCTGTGCAAGGTGCGCTTCAACTGGCACACCCTGAGCTTTCGCTACAAAACCGTGGACAGCTACTTCGGCAGCAGTTTCTACACCCTGGATGTGCGCGGCCAGACCCCGCTGATTAAGGCCAAGAAGGTCATCCTGAAGAACGACTACGTTCGCCAGGTCATCGACATCTACCATTTGTGAGGCTGGGGCCATGTCCTATCAAGTTGCGTTGAATTTCGAAGACGGGGTCACCCGCTTCATCGCCGCTGAAACCGGCGAAACCGTGGCCGACGCGGCGTACCGCCAAGGCATCAACATCCCCCTGGACTGCCGTGACGGCGCTTGCGGCACCTGCAAGTGCTTTGCCGAGGCGGGCCGCTACGAACTGGGCGAGGACTACATCGACGACGCCTTGAGCGAAGACGAAGCCGCCCAGGGTTACGTGCTGACCTGCCAGATGCGCGCGCAAAGCGACTGCGTGCTGCGGGTGCCGGCCTCCTCCGAGGTGTGCCGCACCCAGCAGGCCAGCTACGCCGCGGCCATCAGCCAGGTGCGCCAGTTGTCGGACAGCACCTTGTCGCTGTCGATCAAGGGCGAGGCCCTGAGCAAACTGGCGTTTTTGCCGGGCCAGTACGTCAACCTGCAAGTGCCGGGCAGCGAACAGACCCGCGCCTACTCCTTCAGCTCGTTGCAGCATGACGGCGAAGTCAGCTTTCTGATCCGCAACGTGCCGGGCGGGCTGATGAGCCGCTTCCTTACCGAACTGGCCAAGGCCGGCGACCCGATCAACCTGGCCGGGCCCCTGGGCTCGTTCTACCTGCGCGATATCCGCCGCCCGCTGCTGCTGTTGGCCGGCGGCACCGGGTTGGCGCCGTTCACCGCCATGCTCGAGCGCATTGCCGAGCAGGGCAGCGAGCACCCCTTGCACCTGATCTACGGCGTCACCCACGACCACGACCTGGTCGAGCTGGAGCGTTTGCAGGCCTTCGCCGCGCAGATTCCCAACTTCACCTTCAGCGCCTGCGTGGCTAGCCCCGACAGCGCCCACCCGCTCAAGGGCTACGTGACCCAGCACATCGAGCCCCAGCACCTGAACGGCGGCGATGTCGACGTGTACCTGTGCGGGCCACCGCCAATGGTCGATGGCGTCAGCCGTTTCCTCGCCGAACAGGGCGTGGCCCCGGCGAACTTCTACTACGAAAAATTCGCCGCCAGCGCGGCCTGAGGACAGCCCATGAGCACTGCACGTTTTGCTGGCAAGGTCGCGCTGATTACCGGCGCCGCCCAGGGCATCGGCCGCCGCGTCGCCGAGCGCATGGCCGCCGAAGGCGCGCATCTGGTGGTGGTCGACCGGTCCGAATTGCTGTTTGAGTTGCGCGATGAACTGCCCGGCAAAGTGCTGGCCCTGACCGCCGACCTGGAGCAGTACGAAGAATGCAGCCGCGTGATGGCGGCGGCCATCGAGGCCTTCGGGCGCCTGGATATTCTGGTGAACAACGTCGGCGGCACGATCTGGGCCAAGCCGTTCGAGCACTACCAAGCGCACGAAATCGCCAAGGAAGTGCAGCGCTCGCTGTTCCCCACGCTTTGGTGCTGCCACGCGGCGCTGCCGTACATGCTGGCGCAGGGCAGCGGGGCGATCGTCAACGTGTCGTCGATCGCCACCCGCAGCCTCAACCGCGTGCCCTACGGCGCGGCCAAGGGCGGCGTGAATGCACTGACCGCGTGCCTGGCTTTTGAAACCGCCGAACGCGGCATCCGCGTCAACGCCACCGCCCCGGGCGGCACCGAAGCGCCGCCACGGCGCATCCCGCGCAACAGCGCCGAACAGTCACCGCAAGAGAAAATCTGGTACCAGCAAATCGTCGACCAGACCCGCGACAGCACCCTGATGAAACGCTACGGCACCATCGACGAACAGGCCGCCGCCATCCTGTTCCTGGCCTCGGACGACGCCTCGTACATCACCGGCATGGTCATGCCGGTGGGCGGTGGGGACCAGGGTTGAACTGAACGCCACAGAGGCTCGCGGCCATGAGGGGCGTGGTCACCGCCCCTACTTGCGCACCACCAAGTCCAGCAACTCTTCCTTTTCCTTGATCTTCTGCAACACGATTTCCGAGCGGATGTCGGTGACGCCCGCCGTGCGGTTGAGGTGGTTGACGATGAAATCGGAGAAGTGCTTGAGGTTGCGCGCCTGCACCCGCAGCACGTAGTTGCTGGCGCCGGTGATGACGTAGGCGGTGACCACTTCGGGCCAGGAGTGCACCTTCTTGATAAAGGTTTCGTGCCAGTCGGCCACGTCCTGGCGCAGGGACACATGGACGATGGCTTCCAGCTCGATGCCCAGGCGTTCGGCGTTGAGCACCGCGCGGTAGCCGGTGATGATGCCCTCTCTTTCCAGCAGGCGCAGGCGCCGCAGGCAGGCCGAAGGGGAGAGGGCGACTTTCTCGGCCAGTTCCTGATTGCTGATGCGCCCGTCCTGTTGCAGGAAATGCAGGATGCGCAGGTCGGTGGAGTCCAGAGTCATGGTTTGAATAAATCCGCGATTATTGGAGTTGGAATCGAATTTTCTTCGCAATAGTGCCGATGCAACGCTGCACTTTGCACGAAAATTTTCCGGTTCCTGGTTCATCATCTGCTTCACGAGGCCGGCTGCGGTTGGCCGCACCGATGCGTGTTTCCCTGACAGGACCTTCCATGACTAGCAGAACCGATTGCCTGGCGCTCGATGCGCAAGACCCGCTGGCGCCGTTGCGCGAGCAGTTTGCCTTGCCCGAGGGGGTGATCTACCTCGACGGCAACTCCCTCGGTGCGCGCCCGGTGGCGGCCCTGGCCCGGGCCCAACAGGTGATCGCCGAGGAATGGGGCAATGGCCTGATCCGCAGTTGGAACAGCGCCGGTTGGCGCGCCTTGTCCGAGCGCCTGGGGGACCGGCTCGCCGGCCTGATCGGCGCCGGGCCGGGGGAAGTGGTGGTCACCGACACCACCTCGATCAACCTGTTCAAGGTGCTCAGCGCGGCCTTGCAAGTGCAGGCGCAACGGGCGCCTGAGCGGCGGGTGATCGTCACTGAAAGCAGTAACTTTCCCACCGACCTGTACATCGCCCAAGGCTTGGCGGACCTGCTGCAACAGGGCTACTCCCTGCGCCTGGTGGACAGCCCGGCACAGTTGCCGCAAGCCATCGGCCCGGACATAGCCGTGGTGATGCTCACCCACGTCAATTACAAGAGCGGCCACATGCACGACATGCAGGCCCTCACCGCCCTGAGCCACGAATGCGGCGCGCTGACGATCTGGGACCTGGCCCACTCGGCCGGCGCGGTGCCGGTGGACCTGCACGGCGCGGGTGCCGACTACGCCATCGGCTGCACCTACAAGTACCTCAACGGCGGCCCGGGTTCCCAGGCGTTCGTCTGGGTTGCGCCGGCGCTGTGCGACCTGGTCAACCAGCCGCTGTCGGGCTGGTTCGGCCACACCCGCCAGTTCGCCATGGAAACCGCCTACGCGCCGAGCAGCGGCATCGCCCGCTACCTGTGCGGCACCCAACCGATCACCTCGCTGGCGATGGTGGAATGCGGCCTGGACATCTTCGACCAGACCGACATGGCCAGCCTGCGCCGTAAATCCCTGGCCCTGACCGACCTGTTCATCGCGCTGGTGGAAAAACGCTGCGCCACCCACGGCCTGACCCTGGTCACCCCGCGTGAGCACGCCCAGCGCGGCAGCCACGTCAGCTTCGAGCACCCCGAGGGCTACGCGGTGGTCCAGGCCTTGATCGCCCGGGGCGTGATCGGCGACTACCGCGAACCGCGGATCATGCGCTTTGGCTTCACGCCGCTGTACACGCGCTTTAGCGAAGTGTTCGACGCGGTCGAGATCCTGGGCGAGATCCTCGGCCAGAAAACCTGGGCCCGGGAAGAATTCCAGGTGCGTCATAGCGTGACGTGACACTCCTTATGGGCCTGGGCTTGCCCGCGATTAGGCCAGTACAGCCAGCAGAACTCTCGCGGCTGGAGCATAGCCATCGCGGGCAGGCTCGCTCCCACAGGGTGGATGGCAAGTTAGCCTGATACACCCCCAATCGCGTGCAACCACACTAATAAAGAGGCACCTAGCGTGACGACTTCCAACAAGGGTTGCGCTTGGGGAGCCTATCCCCCAGTGGGAGCGAGCCTGCTCGCGATGGCGGTTCTCAAGCCGCCGAAAAGCTTGCGGGGGCGGTCAACGCCTCCAGCAGCGCCCGGGCATAGCCGGGCAGTTGCTCGAACGAACGGGCGCACAGCAGCAATTTGCGCCGCGCCCAGGGCTCATGCAGCTCGCGGCGGTGCAATGCCTGTGGTGCCGGCCCGCGTTCAAGGGCGGCCAGGGGGACGATGCCCAGCCCGGCGCCACGGGCCACCATGCGTATCACCCCATCAAAACCCTCGGCGCGGATGCGGGTCTGCATGCGCCGGCCGCAGTGCAGAGCCTGTTCCTCCAGGTAAATCGCTAGGGCGCTGCTGGCGTTCAGGCCTACATAGTCGTGGCCCAGGGTCTGGGCGAAGGTCAACTCAGGGGCGCCGGCCAGGGGATGGTCCAGCGGCAGGATCAACACCAGCGGGTCGTCGCAAAAGGCGCGGCTGTGTAAACCCTGGCGGTCAACGGCGTCGCAGATGATGCCCAGGTCCGCCGCGCCCTGGCGCAGGGCGTGGGTGATGCGCTGGCTGGGCAGTTCCTGCACGTCGATAGTGAGGTTGGGGTGTGCGTGTAGAAAATCCGCCAGGCGTTCGGGCAGGTATTGGCTCAGGGCCGTGGTGTTGCACAGCAAGCGCACCTGGCCCTTGGCCCCGCTGGCGTACTCCGCCAGTTCCTGTTGCAGGTGCTCGGCCTGTTGCAGCAACGCCCGGGCATGCCGTGCCAGGGCCTGGCCGGCGGGCGTCGGGTAGACGCCACGGCGCCCGCGCTCGAAAAACGCCACCCCCGCCGACACCTCCATTGCGCGCACCCGCGCACTGGCCGCCGACAGCGATAAATGGCTGCGCGCCGCGCCGGCGGTGATGTTGCCGCAGTCGAGAATGTTCAGGTAAAGCCGCAGGTCAGTCAGGTCGAAGTGCATGGTTTGGCCCTGTAGAAAGCGGGCTCGCCCGCGCTGGGCTGCGTAGCGGCCCTAAAACCCGAGGCGCGCTACGCACTCCAGCGCGGGCAAGCCCGCTTGTTACTGATGCGTGTGCCTATCGGGAAACAAGAGTCTGCCTGCGCCAATCGCGCATTTCCAGCCTCGCGTGCAGGGGGGATTATGGGCGCCATGAATACTGTCCTGGCGTACTACCAACACCTCGGCCCGGCCCTTATGGCGCTGGTGCTGTTGACCTTCTTGCTGGCCGGTACGGTCAAGGGCGTGATCGGCCTCGGCTTGCCTACCATCGCCATGGGCTTGCTCGGCTTGGCTATGGCGCCGGCGCAGGCTGCGGCGCTGCTGATTGTGCCGTCGGCGTTGACCAACCTCTGGCAATTGGCGTTTGGCGGGCATTTGCGTGGGCTGCTGGGGCGGTTGTGGCCGATGCTGCTGGCGATCTTCCTAGGCACCGGGGCGGGGGCGCTGTGGCTGGGCATGGAGGGCGGGCCGTGGGTGGTGCGGGGGTTGGGCGCGGCGCTGTTGCTGTATGCCCTGGGCGGGTTGTGCCTGCCGGCCCTGCGCCTGGCGGCGCGGCACGAACCCTGGCTGGGGCCGCTGTGTGGCGTGTTGACCGGTGCCATTACGGCGGCCACCGGGGTGTTCGTGATCCCGGCGGTGCCCTATCTACAGGCGCTGGGGCTGCAACGGGATCAACTGGTGCAAGCCTTGGGCCTGTCGTTCAGCGTCTCGACCCTGGCCCTGGCGGCCGGCCTGGCGTGGGGCGGTGCCTTGGGCGGCGCTGAACTGGGGGCGTCATTGCTGGCGCTGGTGCCGGCTCTGTTGGGCATGTGGCTGGGGCAATGGTTGCGCCAGCGCATCAGCGCTGTGCTGTTCAAACGGGTGTTCTTTGTCGGCCTCGGCCTGCTGGGGGCGCACTTGCTGGTCAGCGGCTAGCCGAGGCGGGGCTGAGCATGTCGATCATGCGGGTCTCGAAATCCCGCGCCAGGTAGTCCATGCGTTGCTCGAAAAACTGCCGCATATGGGGCAGGTTGGCGTGGATGTCCCAGTGCGCGCGGCTTTGCCACACCTCATAGAAGATAAACAGCGTCGGGTCTTCGCGGTCGCGCAGCATGTGGTACTCGATGCAGCCCGGCTCGGCGCGGCTGGGCTGCACATAGGCGCGGAACAACGCCTCGAAGGCGTCGGCTGTTTCCGCTTGGGTGTGGGCGTGCAGGATGAAACTGTGCAATGCACTCATGGCGATCTCCTCTGGTTTGAGGGTGCCAACTTTACGACAACAATCTGCTATCGATTCGTGCTTATGGGTCAAATGTATTTTGCCGATGGCGGGCTTATTCCGCGTGCGGTCGCTCTGTAACCTGGCCCCATCGTTTTTCACTCTTCTCGATCCGCTGCCCCGTGCAGCGCGCATTGATACCCGATGAGGCTACTCACCATGAAGAAAGTCCTGTTGCTCAACGGCGGCAAACAATTCGCCCACTCCGATGGCCGCTACAACCTGACCCTGCACGAAGCTGCCGCCGCCGTGCTGGACCGTGGCGGTGTGGATGTGAAAGTCACCCACATCGACGCCGGCTACGACATCGATGAAGAGGTGCAGAAGTTTCTCTGGGCCGACGTCATCGTGTACCAGATGCCGGGTTGGTGGATGGGCGCGCCGTGGATCGTCAAGCAGTACGTCGATGAGGTCTTCACCCGTGGTCACGGCAGCCTCTACGCCAACGACGGCCGCACCCGCAGCGACGCCTCGCAGAAGTACGGCAGCGGTGGGCTGTTGCAGGGCAAGCAGTACATGCTGTCGCTGACCTGGAACGCCCCGCAGCAAGCCTTCGACGACCCCGCGGATTTTTTTGAAGGCAAGGGTGTGGACGCAGTGTACTTCCCGTTCCACAAGGCCAACGCCTTCCTCGGCCTGGAGGCGTTGCCGACCTTCCTGTGCGTGGACGTGATGAAACGCCCCGACGTGGCCGGCGACGTGCAGCGTTACGAGGCGCACCTGGCCAAGGTGTTCGGCCTTTAAGCTACTATCTGCGGCGCACTGGTTGTCGGTAGCAAGCGGGCTCGCCTGCCTGCTACAAGCAGCCTCCCCCAGCCGCAGAGGATGCCCGTTGAAAGCCAGATCCGATGAGTTGCAGATGTTCGTCTGCGTGATCGAATGCGGTTCGATTTCCGCCGCCGCCGAGCAGGTCGGCCAGACCCCTTCGGCGGTCAGCCGCAGCCTGTCGCGCCTGGAGGCCAAGCTCGACACCACGCTTATCAACCGCACCACCCGGCGCATGGACCTGACCGAAGAGGGCAAGTACTTTTTCGAGCACGCCAAGCGCATCCTCGACCAGATGGACGAACTCGAAGAGCGCCTCAGTGCCCGCCAGCAAACCCCCTCCGGGCGCTTGCGGATCAACGCGGCGGCGCCCTTCATGTTGCACGCCATCGTGCCCTACATCGCCGAATTCCGCGGGCTCTACCCGGATATCCAACTGGAACTCAACAGCAACGACCTGATAATCGACCTGCTGGAGCAGAGCACCGACATCGCCATCCGCATCGGCGCCCTGGCCGACTCCACCCTGCACGCGCGCTCCCTGGGCTGTAGCCCGCTGCATATCCTCGCCAGCCCCGACTACCTGGCGCGCCACGGTACGCCGACCACGGTGGAGCAGTTGGGCGACCATCAGTTGCTCGGTTTCACCCAGACCGAAACCCTCAACCACTGGCCCCTGCGCCACGCCCACGGCGACCGCTGGCAGATCGAGGCAAGCCTCAGCGCCTCCAGCGGCGAAACCCTGCGCCACCTGGCGCTAGCGGGGCAGGGCATCGTCTGCTTGTCCCACTTCATGACCTGCGACGACATCCGCACCGGGCGCTTGCAGGTGCTGCTGGCCGAGGCCAACAGCGGCTACCGCCAGCCGATCAACGCGGTGTATTACCGCAACTCTCAATTGGCGTTGCGCATCCAGTGCTTCCTGGACTTTATCCAGGACAAACTGGCGGGTTATGCGCTGGCGGAGTTCAGGGGATAGGGGGGAGCGGCAAGCTGACAGCTAAGCGCTGGCCGCTGTGCCTACCTTGTCGTGCAGGCCAAAGCGGTCCACCAGGGTGGCGCTGGCTTGGTTCAGGCCGAGCACCTGCACCTCGGCACCGTTGGCGCGCAGTTTGAGGATCACGCTGTCGAGGGCGGCGATGGCGGTGATGTCCCAGAAGTGCGCCTGGGTCAGGTCGATGCACACGCGGGGCAGGTGTTCCTTGAGGTTGAAGGCGGCGCGGAATTTGTCTGCCGAGCTGAAGAATACCTGGCCGACCACCCGGTAAACCCGGCACTGGCCGTGGTCTTGTAGGGCCGACTCCACGGCCAGGTAGTGGCCCATCTTGTTGGCGAAGAACAGCGCGGCCAGCAGCACGCCAGCAAGTACGCCGTAGGCCAGGTTGTGGGTGCCGACGACCACGGCCACGGTCACAACCATGACGATGTTGGTGGACAGCGGGTAGCGTTTGAGGTTGCGCAGCGAGTCCCAACTGAAGGTGCCGATGGACACCATAATCATCACCGCCACCAGCGCGGCCATGGGGATGCGGCTGACCCAGTCGCTGAGGAACACCACCATCAACAACAGCGCCACCCCGGCGACAAGCGTAGACAGGCGCGTGCGCCCGCCGGATTTCACGTTGATGACCGACTGGCCGATCATCGCGCAACCGCCCATGCCGCCTAGCAGGCCGGTGGCGATGTTGGCCAGGCCCTGGCCCTTGCATTCGCGGTTTTTGTCACTGGGGGTGTCGGTCATTTCATCGACGATGGTGGCGGTCATCATCGACTCCAGCAGGCCGACCACGGCCATGGCGGCGGAGTAGGGGAAGATGATTTTCAGGGTGTCCAGGTTCAGCGGTACGTCCGGCCAGAGGAAGATCGGCAGGGTGTCGGGCAGCGCGCCCATGTCGCCGACGGTGCGGATATCCAGGCCCAGCCCCATCGCCACGGCCGTCAGCACCAGGATGCACACCAGCGGCGAGGGGATGACCTTGCCGATCACGGGCACGTGGGGGAACAGGTAGATGATGCCCAGGCCCGCCGCCGTCATGGCGTAGACGTGCCAGGTGACGTGGGTCAGTTCCGGCAACTGGGCCATGAAAATCAGGATCGCCAAGGCATTGACGAAACCGGTGACCACCGAGCGCGAGACGAAGCGCATCAGCGACCCCAGCTTGAGATACCCGGCGCCGATTTGCAGTGCGCCGCACAACAGCGTGGCGGCCAGCAGGTATTGCAGGCCGTGGTCCTTGACTAGCGTCACCATCAACAGGGCCATGGCCCCGGTGGCCGCGGAGATCATCCCTGGGCGCCCGCCGGTGAAGGCGATCACCACCGCCATGCTGAAGGAGGCGTACAGGCCGATCTTGGGGTCTACCCCGGCGATGATGGAAAACGCGATGGCTTCGGGGATCAGCGCAAGGGCCACCACCAGCCCGGCCAGCACATCGGCGCGGACATTGGAAAACCAGTGGTGTTGGAGGGAGGCGAGCATGGGCAGGTCCAGGGTGATTTATCTGGTAACAAAAACGGGGGGCGGGAGTTTACAGGGGATGGGCGCGATAGGGGGCAGACCGCTGCTGTAGCAGCGGGTAAGCCCGCGTGCTACAGCGCTTGGGGTTATGGGCCGACGAGGTTTTCCAGTTCCCGGGCGCGGGTCTTGGTCATGTCCAGGAAGCAGGAACTGGCGTTGATGGCATCGATGGTGCCGCCGGTCAGGCTGGCAACGAAGCCGCAGTTGGCGTCGCGGTATTTGAGCCACAGGCGCTGCACGTCCTTGAGCGGGGCTTTTTTGTCGGCGTCCAGGGCGGCCATCGCGGCTTTGTAGGCCTGGTTCAGGCGGGTGTCCTGGCGTTTGATCTCTGCGGCCTGGCAGTCGAGCATTTCCACGGTCACGCCGCCGGAAGCTTTCATGCACTGGCTGTAGGCCGGGCTGTCGGCGTCGGGGTTGGCCTGGGCGGTGGCGCACAGGCCCAGAAGCAGGAGAGGGGCGAACAGGAGGTGGCGATTCATGGGGCACCTTGGCGCAGACAAGCGTTTGTGGGCGCGGGCTCTTGCCCGCGATGGCTGAGTGTCAGTCGGCGTGAATGTTAACTGACCCGGCGCCCTCGCGGGCGAGCCCCCTCCCGCAGGAGGCTCGGGCGGGTTCTGCTCACACCCGGAAGTGGCTGACCATGGTCTGCAACTGGCTGCCCAGGCGCGCTAGTTCGACGCTGGCCGAGGCGGTTTCGTCGCTGGCGGCGGCGGTTTGTTCGCACACGTCGCGCACGTTGAGGATGCTGCGGCTGATCTCTTCGGCCACGGCGCTTTGCTGTTCGGCGGCGGTGGCGATCTGCTGGTTCATCGACTGGATGCTGGACACGGTGCGGGTGATGTTTTCCAGCGAGGTGCCGGCGCGGCGGGTCAGTTCGACGCTGCTGTCGGTGAGGCTGCGGTTGTTGTTCATCACCGTGGCCACTTGCTGGGTGCCGTTTTGCAGGCCGGCCACCAGGCCTTCGATTTCTTCGGTGGATTTTTGCGTGCGTTGGGCCAGGCCGCGTACTTCGTCGGCGACCACCGCAAAGCCACGCCCGGCTTCACCGGCACGGGCGGCTTCGATGGCGGCGTTGAGAGCCAGCAGGTTGGTTTGTTCGGCCACGGCCTTGATGACGTCCATGACGCTGCCGATCTTGTCGCTTTCGTGTTGCAGCACGCTCATGGCTTCGGTGGAGCGCGCCACTTCGCTGGCCAGGCGTTCGATCTGCTCGATGGCCTGGGCCACCACTTTGTCGCCGGCGCGGGCTTCGCTGTCGGCATCGGCGGCGGCTCGGGAGGCGTGCTCGGCGTTGCGCGCCACCTCCTGCACGGTGGCGGTCATTTCGTGCATCGCGGTGGCCACCTGGTCGGTTTCGACTTTCTGGCGGTTGACGCCGTCGCTGGTTTCTTCGGTCACGGCCGAGAGTTCTTCGGCGGCGCTGGCGATCTGGGTGACGCCGTCGCGGATCCCGGTAATCAGTTCGCGCAGGGTCACGCCCATGCGTGCGATGCCCTGTTGCAGCACGCCCAGTTCATCGCGGCGGGTGACGTGCAGGGTGTGGCTCAGGTCGCCACTGGCAATGCGCTCGACCACGGCCAGGGTTTCGCGCAGCGGGCGGGTGATCTGGCGGGTGATGAGTACGGCAGCGAGGATGCCCACCAGCAGCGCCAGCAAGGTGCTGACCAGTTGCAGGCTGCGGGCCTGGGCGCTTTCGCTGTCGCGACGGTCGAGCTGGACCTGGTAGAGGCGGTCGCTGATCTTGACGATGTCGGCGCCTTGCACGGTCATTTCCGCGCGGGCGTCCACGGCTTGGCTGTAGGCCGCTTTGTAGGCCTGCAACGCGGCGCGGTAGTTGAGCAGGGCGCTTTCGAGCTGTTGCAGGGCCACTTGCTGGGTGTCGGCGAAGTGGCTGTTGAGGTCCTTGAGGCTGGCGATGGCCAGGTTCAGTTGGTTGAGCGCTTTTTGCTCGGTCTCGGCCTTGGTGTCGGCGGTGTAGCCGCGCACTTCGTAGCGCGCCAGCAGGAAGGCTTCGCGGGCCTGGGTGATGGTTTGGAACTGCTCGAAGCGTTGATCGCTCAGGGGCATTTGCTTGACTTGGGTGCTGATTGCTTCGATCAGGCTGTTGGCGGTTTCGGCGTTCTGGCCCATGACCTGGCGCGCCGCGTTGCCGTCGCGGTAGGCGCTGCGCATTTTGTTCAGCGACTGCTGGTAGGCGGCGATGGTGGTGCCTTGTTCGCGCAGCAGCTTGAGGTTGTCCGGGCTCTTGAAACTCTTGAGCAAGGCCTGTTGTTGGGCGCTGAATTCGTCGAGGGTGCCCTGCACGTTTTGCGCGGCGCTTTCATCGCCATTGGTGAGCATGTACTGCAAGCGGCTGATGCGCAGCTTGGTCAGGCCGGCGTTGAGCTGGGTGATGTCGCTCATCCAGTTGCTGCGGTCGATCAACCCGCCCAGGCTGGTCCAGCCCGTCAGGGCGAGGATGCTGGTGAGTACCAGCACCAGGCCGAAGCCCAGGCCCAGTTTGAGGTTGACGCTGATGTTGCCGAACCAGCTATTCATTGAAGTGCTCCAGTCACGTTGAGTTTTTTTCGTCGGTTGGCTGGAAGGTTGTTGTTTTTAAGTGCCAGCAAGGTTGTATCGCAGCGGTTTATCGGCCGCTGGGGCGAGAGCTGAAACGGTTTTTGCGCAGGGAAGTTTTGCCTGGCGACGGACGGTCAAAGGGTGGGGCCCGTCTTCGCTTGTGCCGAGGCCTGCGGCGCGGTTGCGCAAAATTATCAGGATTGAGGTTGCGGGTTTTTGCCGGCTCATTCGTCTTATCTAGTGAACCCCACGCCATCCAACGCGTTTTCGCGTTTGTCTTCATAAAAAGGACTTTGCATGCCTGTCACTTCTTGCCGCTCTTTCTGGCTGGGCAGCGTTGCCCTGGCCGCCACCCTGGCCACGCCGGCCGCGTTTGCCGACTACCTGTGGCTGGAGCGCGGTGCCGGGCAACCGGCGAAGGCGTACTTGAGTAACTTCCAGCCCAGCGAGCGCTTGGCCCTGAGTACGCTGATTCAGGTCGAGGCGTTGTTGGGCGAGGGCAAACGTGTGCCGCTGGCGGCCAGTGGCGATGGTTTTCCGATTGCCCAGAGCGTGGCCGGGGATTTACGTGTGAGTGCCAAGCAGACCGAGCCGGGCAAGCTGACCCTCTACGAAGCCAAGGAAGGGCGCAGCGAAACCAAGGCCCGCAACGACCTGGAACTGGTGCCCACCACCGCCAATGGCAACACGTTCAAGTTGTACTGGAAGGGCGGTGTGGTGTCGGCGTCCCAGGTCAACGTCTACACCTCCCGGCAGTGGAACCGCACGATCAAGCCTGCCGCCGATGGCAGCGTGACCCTGGACACGCCGTTTCCCGGCCAGTACGTGCTGGAAGTGGTGGCCCAGGTCAACGGCGCGGTCACGGTCCAGGGGCAGAAGTTCGACAGCGTGGTGCATGTGGCGACCCTGTCGTTCAACGTCCCGGGTTGATTTACGCGCAATGCAAAGGCCCCCGCTCGTCACCGAACGGGGGCCTTTTTTGTCACCGCTGTCAGGCGGCTTCAGGGTTGAGGTCAGGGAACCCAGCGCATGCCGGCCACCAGGGTTGCGAGGGCGAATTCGATTTCCTTGATGCTATAGAAGCGGCGGCTGGCCAGTTCCCAGCGGTCGATGAAGAACAGTCCGTTGTCGTCGGCCTGAATCGGCGTTTCGACGATATCCCCGTTCTTGGAGTGGTGTAGCAGGTGAATGTCACTGTCCGAGACCTGTTCGATTGTGTAGTGGCCGGGGCTGGCCAGTTTGCTGCGATCGTACGGGCGCATGGCCGCAGGAGGGCGTTTGCCGGGGGTGTCGACGTCCAGGCGAAAATCGATTTTCACCGATGCCCGGTCGCCCACGCCGATCTCGCCTACGTAGCGCGGCCCGGGGTGCACGGCCCGGCCCTGGCCGGCGGCAACGTTGCGCACCTCCAGGGCGACGGCGTTGTTCATCTCGGCTAGGCCGGGGTTGCCCTGGAAGCGGTTGGCGTGGGAACTGCCGACTAATGCCACCCACGGGTGCGGGCCGTTTGCAGCCTGGTCGGCGGCGATGGTCTGGTGGGCGAAGTAGTTCATCAGGCGGGTACGCGACAGGTTGCTGGCGTTGTCCAGGCGCAGGCTCGCCAGGCAGTCGATGGCCCGCACGCGGATGCCGTATTTGGCTGCGGTTTGTACCAGGTTGGTGTAGTTGTAGCGGCTGGCGGGGTCCACCTGGTGGCCGAGGTCCTGCCCCCTGAGGTAGGCCTTGAGGTTGTCGGAGAATATGCGGCTGCGGTGCAGGGCATCGAGGTCGGCCTGGTGCAAGTCGCTGGTGAGCAGCTCCAGGTAGAGGGTCTTGACCTCTTTTTCACGCGCCAGGTACTTCATGTGGTCGATGAGCAAGGCCTTGCTGGCGGTTGCCCGATGCTCTTCGGCGATCACCAGGCCGCGGATGCCGCTGTCGTACACCCGGTCGATAAAAGCTTTGGGCAGCGGCGTGTCGTCCACGGCCGGCAGAGCCACGCGCGGTGGCGGGGCGTAGTCCGTGAAGAAGGTATCGGCCGCTTGGGCCAGTCTCTCGCGGGTGTGTTGGAACGCCGTGAGCGCTTGCCCCTGGTTTGGCTCCTTGTAGATGCCGCTGAAAAAACTTTTGCTGGTTTTAGGTTCGAGCGCATGCAGGGTGTAGAACTCCCTGAATTGGGGTGACAGGTCGAAGTCGCTGAAATGGGCATCGGCTTCGGGTACGGCCGGGCGTGGGGCCGGGCCGGGTTGTGGTGCTGCCTTGTGGTTGGTGGCCAGGCTGAGCTTGAAGTCTGCCTTGGCCTGGGGGTCCAGTGGGATTGCGCCGGGGCTGTCGGGCCAGATCCCGGTGGGTGCGTCGAGGCCGACGTCTTCAATGCGGATGCTGGCGCTCTTTTGCAGGTCGGCGATGCCGGGCACACCGCCATGGCTGTTCATGGCGTGTTGATCGACCAGGGCCACCCAGCGGCCGCCGGGGTTGCTCGCCCGGTCGGCTTCAATAGCCTTGTGGGCGAAGAAGACTTTCATCTGGTGGCGATTGGGCAGGTTCTTGACCTCGTCTGCCAGGACGTAACCCAGGCCGCGCTCGAAGTCATAGCCGCTGGAGACGCCTATGGGGTGTAGGCGAATCTTGTGGGCGTGGGCCGCCTTGAGCAGTTTGCGGTAGGTGTAGGCGCCTTTGGGAATGGCATTTCTGCGGTCCAGGGTATGCAGGAAATCCTTGACCGTGCTTGACGACCACTTTTTTTTGCTCAGGAAACTCTTGAGCTTTTCTCCGTGGAGGTCCTTGAGCAGGAAGTCGATGTACAGCGTGCGGACATCCAGTTTTTGCAGCTCGCCCATGTTGTCGATCAGGTATTTTATGCCGGCCAGGGCGCCCTCGGCGTGGCCCACGACGAGGCCATCGGTTTCAGGGGCCTCGTCGAACCCCCTGCGCAGTATCTGCTCGGCGGTCAGGTTCGGCGGCGGGGCCGGGGTCTCAACCCTGGGCACCAAGGGGGGCAGATCCTTGAAGAAGGCATCGGCGTCCTGGGACAAGGCCTGGCACAGGCTGTTGTATTTGGCGACGTGGGGTGAGGTCATCCTGTGGATCTGGGCATCGGAGTACCCCAAGTAGTCCTGCTCGGGAGGCGTGTAACGGCTGTCGGCGCCCATGCGGATGTCATTCCTGGCTTCATAGGGCCATTCATATTTGCTCAGCGACGTGGTCGGCGGCTGCGGCGCACCGCCCGCGACGCCTGTGCGGACCCACTGCCCGGTGCGGTTACGTTGAGCGAGGATGCCGGTGGAGAGCATTTTCCCGCTGGCCGCGTCATGGCGCAGCAGCAGGTGCCGCCCCAGGCTGTCGGCAGTGATGGGTGCCCACAGTGAGCGGCCGCCATATTGCACAGGTTGCAAGTTGTCGAAGACCGAGGGCGGCGGGTCCAGTTGCTCGACGATGCTGCGGGTCTGGTCTTTGCCGCCGGTGCTGGCGATCTTGAACAAGGGCTTGTGAGCCTGGCTGACGGCCTTGCCGGTCTTGCCAATGGATGCCAGCACGGGGCGCAGGTCGGTGAGGAACGCACCGCCCAGGTTGAGCACGGCACCGATGTAGGCCCCCAGGGCCGCGGCCGAGTCGCCACGGTTGTAGTGATACAGCGCGACCATGGCGTCCTTGAACGCCAGCACGCTGCCTACCACCAGGCTCAGCACCGGGAAGGGGCTGGTGGCCACCGAGAGAATCAGTTCGGCCATGAACTCCACCAACTTGAGGTTGCGCTGCGCCTGGCTGGTGGTGGTGTGCTTGACCTCGGCAATGACGTGGTTGACCGACTGGTCGTAGAACTGGAAGCGCAGGTCGCTCAGCGGTGCGGTGGTGCGGGTGATTTCATCGAACAGGGGCTTGGAATAGACCCCACGTAATTGCGGCCCCATGGCGCTTTTGTACTCGGCCAGTTTGGGCGCGAACCAGCCGCGCTCGGAGGGCACTACCCGGTGCGTGTAGTAATACTCCATGGCATCGAGGTTCTTCAGGCGTTCGTTGAACTCCTTGGCTAGGCGAAAATCCACGCCATCCGGCGCGCCCGGGGTGTAGAGCAACGGTGGGTTCTGCTGGTGTTGGAATACAAAGCAGCCGTGGATGAGCGTGCCGAATATGTGCAGGCCATAGATCCGGTAATTGAGGCGTACCTGGGGGTCGTTGCTGTCCATCGCATCGATGCTGCGTTCCAGCCACGCCTGGTCGCTGCTGGCCAGCACGCCCTGCATCCGGGCAGCCTGGGCGGCCTGTTTCATGCGCAGTTGGTTGAGCACCAACGCACCGTTGCGGCGCAGGCCGTAGTGTTGGTCATGGACATTGAACAAGCGGCTTTCGACCAGGGTGATGTAGTCGTCGGCAAACGAACTGTCGGCCAGGGGTTCGATAACGTTTTGCGGGGTCAGGCGGCTCAGGTCGACGCCGGGTGGGCCCTTGAAGCGAGTGATGTAGTCGATGCCGGGCAGAAAAAAATCGAAATTCTTGTCGTAGCCGTTGCGATACAGAGTCGTGAGGGAGAAGGTCGCATCGCGGGTCACCACGCCTATGTGATCGGGGTCGACCGCTGGCGTCGGGTTGCCCAGCAAGCGGTTGAGAATGGGTGTTGCGCGCTCGTGGACGTAATCGTCGAAGGGTTGCAGCTGCGCCACGGAGCCGGGGCTTTGGGTGTAGGTCTGTTCGGCGCCGATGGCGTGGCAGGTGTAGGTGGTCAGGGCCTGGCGGTCCGCTGCCGAGGCGCTGCGCAGCCAATCCGGAGTGCGGTGCTTGTACTCGTCGGCCTGCATCGCCAATTGCGCGACGGCCATTTGCTTGAGGGTGTCGGCGTGGCTCGCCGGCGGGGTGAAGGTCACCTTGCGGTACTCCTGCACGTCGGGCTTGAACGACAGGGCGTTGAGCATCTCATTCCATTCCGGGCGCACGCGGGTGAGCAACTGGTCGAGCAGGTAGCGGTGCATGCTCGGCGTGTCCGGGTCGGCATGCTTGTCCAGGCTCCAGCCCAGGATGTGCGCCTGGCAGTCGCGCTCACTGTCGAAGGCCAGAAACTGCTCGGCCCGCGGCGCTTGTGGCGTACATAGCAGCACGCGCACGGTCGCACCTTGCGGGTTGGTGTGGCGCAATACCCAGATATCCTTGAGGGGCGAGGCGTTGAGCAGCACGCTGCTGGCCGTGAGGCTGGCATCGGCGCCACTGCGCAGGGCTTCGAACAGTTGGTAGTCGGCCTCGGTGAGGTGGTTTTGCAGGCGCGCGGTGTAGGCCAGCAGCATCAGGCGCGCGTCCAGCAGGGCCGCCGTGGCGCTTTGCACCGTCTGCGAAGCCAGGGCCTGGATTTGCAGGGGGGCGAAATCGATGCGCGGTTGCAGGGCTGGCAGCATTTCGGCCAGGTAGGCGGGTGTCAGGTCTTCGTAGGCCTCGGGCAGCGGTTGGCCGGCATAGGTGATGTGGCTGCGGGTGAGGAAGTCCGAACCCTCCAGCTCATCGCCCTTGAGCAGCCCTTGCAGGGCCAGTTCCGGCAGGCTCAGGGTTTGGCTGTAGACGCCGGCGTTGGGGATGATGCGATCGGTGCTGACCTGCACTTCGTCAGGGTTGAGGTTGTCGATGTCCAGGTCGGCCTCCAGGCGTTGGGTCAGTTGCACGATGGCCAGGGCCTGGGGCGACAGGGCCGGCCCCATGACGGTGAGGACCTCCATGCTTGCCTGGTTGTAGGCCTGGATGCGCTGTGCGACGGTCTCACGCTGTGCTTCGCTGGCGCTGCGGTACCAGTCGGGTGCAGAGAGGCGCACCAGCCGTTCCAGCAGGCGTTGGGCCCGGGCTTGCAGGCGTGACGTCAGGTCCAGCTCGGCGCACCGCACGGCGTCGTCCAGCTCGCTCATGATCTGCTCGGTGCTGGGCTGGGCGAAGGCGAAATCGATGTCCAGACTCTGCTTATGGCGCAGCGCTGCCTCGGTGTGCTCGAACAGTGGTTTGTCGCTGATGGGAGCCAGTTCGAGGGGCCAGATTCCGTCACTGTCCAGGCCTTGATAGCTGCGCGGCAGCAGGCTCAGGAAGGCCTTGCGCGACAGCGGATGCTCCATGCGTTGGCGCAGGTTGCGATCCAGTTGCCTAAGGGACGTGAAGGACTCCAGGCCATGGCGCGGGGTGAACAGCAGCACATCGCCGACCTGGGTATCGGTGTCCAGGGTGGTGACCGCGGTGGTCGCGGTGGTGACCACGAAAGCCCCGGCCCACTCGACGTCCTGGCCTTGATAGGTGAAGCGCAGCGCATACAGGCCCGGGCGCGATTGGGGGCCGCGCAGCAGGTTGTCGACCAGCAGTTGATCGCTGGGGCTGAGCGTCAGGTCCTGCACCCTGAGCGCGGCTTCCGCCTCCAGCGCTTGGCGGTGGGCCTCGAGTACGAATTGGCCATGGGCCTGCCCCGCGTCGGACACTGCTTCGGCGGCCTCGGCGAGGTAGTTGCGCAGGGCCGTCTTGCTGCGTTCAAGCACCAGTGGACGGCTGTCATCGGTGACCGTTGGGGCGCCGACGGACAAGTATTTGAGTTGCGCGTTCTGGAATATCCACAGGTTCTCCTTGCGCAGGCGTTCATTGAGCGCGTTCAGGCGCGTGAGTTCCGGTGAGGGCGTGTCCAGCGGGTGGGCTTGGGCGTCGATGGCACCGAGCTGATGGCCGATTTGCATCAGCCGGGGCTTGAGCTCGGCAGCGGAGAGTTCGGGAAGCGGGGGGGTGAGCCAACTCATTAAGTACATCATCCTTGAGGCGTTAATTGAGCCTTCAAGGGTGCGCAGCCGTGGGCGAACAGGAGCGGTACATAGTTGTAGACGACTGTTGCGGCATGTGCCCCGAGCGTCGAAACGCCGCCCGGGGCGGGCCTGCTTATTGCGGCAACGGTAGGGCGCTGCGGGGCAATACGGTCAGTTCAAGGCGTGAGGGATTGTTCGCCCCCAGGTGCAAAGTGTTGCGTGCGACGCGCGGGTGGCGGGCCTGGCCTTCGGCTTCGCCACTGTTGGGGTTGACGTCGAAGTGCGGGAAGTTGCTGCTGGCGATGTCCAGGCGCAGGCGATGGCCGCGCTGGAACAGGTTGCAGGTGGCAAAGGGTTCGATGACCACTTTGACTCGCTCGCCGGGGGGCAGCAGGGTCGGGGCTTCCCAGGAGTCGCGATAGCGGCAGCGGCGGATGCCATCGGTGATGTTCATTGCAAAGCCTTCGGGGTAATCGGCGCTGGGCGGGTAGACGTCCAGCAGCTTGGCGGTGAAGTCGGTGTCGGGCGCGTCGCTGTCGATCCACAACTCGATGCGCAGGGGGCCGGCGACGATCAGGTCTTCTGTCAGCGGTTCCGTCTGAAAGCTCAGCACGTCATCACGCTCGGCCAGCGGCCGGTTGTCGCCCCGCGTACCGAAGAAGTCGGCCCGTTCGCGCTGGTCGAAGGCACCGCCGACGAACACCGGCGCCCCGGAGGTCAGCGCGCCGCCAATGGTTGGTACGGGGTGGGCGGGGTCGGCGAGGTAGCTCAGGTGCGCCTCGGGTTGCGTGGCCGGGGTGCGGCTCAGGCATTTTTGCTCGGTAAGGTACAGGGTCAGCGGCTCGCTGCCCGACAGGGGCCATTGCTGGCCGTGCAGCCAGCGCCCGCCGTGCTGCAAGCGGCCATTGTGATCCTTGGCGCCGCTGCCGCCCCCCATCATGAACACCTGCACCGACGTTGGGGCGGGTTCGGTGCCAGGTTTGAGGGAGCGCTCGAACCAGTCCAGGCGCGTGCTCAACCAAGTGGCGCCGACCTGGCCGTCGAAGGCCGCCTGCGGGCCGAACTCGACATCGCCGCTGTGGGTGATGTTGCGGTCGCCATGCAACCACGGCCCCATCACCAAACGCTGGGCGCGCTGAGTGTTGGCCTGGAAAGCGGCGTAGTTGGCCAGGGTCGAACTGACGTAGGCGTCATACCAACTGGACATGAACAGCACAGGGATATCCGGCAGGTTGGCGTAGTGGCCCTGGGCGTAGATCCCGGGTTTTTGCCAATATTCGCCGAAACAGCCCTGGCTCCATTGATCCAACAAGTAGGCTTCGTACTCCGGCACATGGCGCAGTGGCGATTGCCCGCTTTGCCAGGGCATGCGCGCGAACCACTCATGGATATCTTCGGCGGCCAGGGCTTGCCCGATGGCCGGGTCGGCCAGGGCCGCCGGGCTTTCCTTGGCCTGGCGCCAGGCCCAGGTGGCTTGCTTGAGCTCGAAGGCACCGCCCTGGCGAATACCGCACTGGAAGGCATTGGCGAAGCCGCCGGAATCCAGGGCCATGCTGCTCAAGCCCGGCGGGTGCAGGCAGGCCATGGCCAGTTGGGTGTGGGCGGCGTAGGACAGGCCCATGCTGCCGATGCGGCCATTGCACCAGGGTTGGGCCATGAGCCAGGCGAGGGTGTCGAAACCGTCCTCGCCTTCGGCGGTGTACTTGGTGAACACCCCTTCAGAGGCGTAGCGGCCGCGGCAATCCTGGAACACGGCGACGAAACCCTGGGCGGTAAAGGCTTGGGCCATGGCCTCGCGGGAAAGGTGCTGGCCGTCGAGCTGCTTCTCGGAGCGTGACGGCTTGCATTTGTCATAAGGGGTGCGCTCGATCACCACCGGCCATGGCCCGGACTTTGGGTCGGGCAGGTAAATGTCGGTGGCCAGATGGACGCCGTCGCGCATGGCGATCATTTGGTTGCGCAAAATAAGCATCGTTGCAGGCACTCGTCTTATAAAAATATGCGGATGTAGCAAGCGGGCTCGCCCGCTTGCTACACAATCGAGGTCAGTAGCCGGTGGTGACGGCGATGGCCAGCAGGACCATGGCCAGCGCGGTGTAGATCAAAAACAGCGGCAGGATGTAACGCGCCCACTGGCCCCAGCCCACTTGCGCGGTGGCCAGCAGTACCAGCAAGCCACTGGAGGTCGGGGTAATCATGTTGGTCAGGCCGTTACCCAGGAGGAAGGCGTAGACGGTGGTCTGCGGGCTGACCCCCGACAACTGGCCCAGCGGCCCGAAGATCGGCATGGTCACGGCAGCCTGGCCGGAGGTGGACGGGATCAGCACATCCAGGCCCAGTTGCGCGAGGAACATACCGTAGGCCGAGACAATCGGGCCGTGGTCGGCGACGACGCTGGCGAGGCTGTTGACGATGGTGTCCAGCACCTGGCCGGTGCTGAGGATGATCTCCACGACAGTGGCCAAACCGATCAACACACCAGCGATCAGCACTTTTTTCATGCCATCGACAAAGGCACTGGCGGCGACGCTGGCGCCCAGGCCGGCGATCACACTGAATACCACGCTGAGCAGTAGGTAGAACGCCGACAGCTCATGGTATTTCCAGCCCCAGCGATTGGAGGCATAGACCATGAAACCGACGCCGCTGCCCAGCACCAACAGGTTGAGCAGGTGGCGTACCGACAACGGTTTGTGCTCGAAACTGATCTGCGCGGTGGCGTCGAAGCCCTGCTTGCGGATGCTCCACAGCACGAACACGATGCCCACCAGCAAGAAGGTGGCGTAGGCGGCGATACGCATGCTCATGCCGCTGAAAATCGGCAGGCCCACCATCGGTTGCGCCACGGACAGCGCCACCGGGTTGGTGATCGAGGCCAGGTAGCCGATTTTTACCGAGATGGTGACGATGGCCAGGCCGATCAGGTTCGACAGCCCCAGGCGATTGGCCATGGCCACCATCAGCGGCACGATCAGGATGAATTCCTTGGCCAGCCCCATAAAGGTACTGCCGGCGGAAAACACCAGCATCAAGGTGGGCACCAGTACGTAGATATTGCCCCGGGTCATCCCCAGCAGCCGCTCCAGCCCGGCGTCGATGGCCCCGGCCTTGTTCAGCACGCCGAACATGCCGCCGATGAACAGCACCATGAAAATCAGCCCGGCGCGTTTTTCGATGCCCTGGGGAATGGCCATGAAGCCTTCCACCAGCGACACGGGGCGCGCCGCATCACCGGCCTTGCGCGGCTCGATGGAGAACAACTGGCTCAGGGAATCGTGTTTTTCCAGCACCTGGTAGGAGCCCGGCACCACCAGGCCATTTTGGCGCTGGAACTTGCCGGAATTGACCGCGTAGGTGAAGGCAATTGCGAGCAGGACGATGCTCAGCAAGATGATGGCCGGGTTGATTTGCTTGCGTTGCCCAATGGCATCCGGCTTGCCGGGCGAGGCCCCGGCGGCGGGTTGGGTGATGGTGGTGTGACGTGGTTCGGTCATGGCGGTGGCCCCGGTTCGCGCCCCGTCTGGCGGGTGTCATGCGCTGTTATTGTTTTGGCTGGTGATGCTTGGTGACGCGGACACTAGGGCAAACGTCGGGGGCCGACAACGTTATGCGTGGAGCGGGTCGGGCTATGCGTTTTCGGGGGTTGATGGCCCATTGCCGAGCTATTTTGTGTGGGCGCTAGCGTGGCTCCCACAAGGGGAGTTCTCCCCTCCAGGGCCCTCCTCAGCGCGTGCCATCGCCCAGGCGATGTTTCAGGTGCTGGGCAAACGCACTGACCACCGGCGAGCGCGCTTCGTCGCGGCGAAACGCCAGGCCGAAGGCATAGGGCAGGGCCGGGCGGAAGGGCCGGGTGACGATGGGCAAGTGGCTGAAATGGCTGGCCAGCAACCCATTGACGATGGACACCCCCAGGCCTTCAGCGACGAAGCTGCACGCGGCGCCCACCGAGTGCACTTCCACCCGCACCTGGGGCGTCAGGTTGGCGGCGCGGAATACCTGGTTCAACTCGGCACGCACCGCCCGTTGGCGGCCCAGCATCACCAGCGGTACATCGTGCAGGTGGCGGGCCTCGATCCATTCGTGGCGGGCCAGCGGGTGGTCGGCGGGCATCACGCATACGCCTTCGCTGTGCAGCAGTGGCTCGGTGTCGAAGTCCGCCAGCTCGGTGGGCAGGCGCACGAAACCCAGGTCGGCGGAGCGGTCCAGCACGGCGCGCTCGATCATGTCGTAGGAGCCGGTGAGCAACTCCACCACGATCTCGTCGTGGCCCTTGAGAAACTCGGCGACGATGCGTGGCAACAACTCCTGGGCCATGCTGGTGGGGACGGCAACCTTGAGCAGGCTCTTTTGCGAGCGGCCGATGCGCAGTTCGTCGGCCAGGCGCTGCACACGCTGCATGCCGTCCACCAGGGCGGCGACTTCGCCGAGCAGTTCGTCGGCTTGCGCAGTGGCCATCAGCCGGCCTTTTTTACGCAGGAACAGGGCAAAGCCCAGGGCCTCTTCGAGCTGGGTCAGTAGGCGACTGACCGCCGACTGGGACAGGCCCAGGCGCGCTGCGGCACCGATGGTGGAGCCGGTAGCCATGATGGCTTTGAAGGCTTCGAGTTGTTTGAGATTCATCCTGGTTGTCCTCTGGTCCGTGTGCCCACAAGCCGTTTTGCGCATAGCCCGATGCGCTTCGCGCATACCGTTGTCCAGGTCAAGGCGAGCCGTTAGTGTCCGCCCCGACACGGCGTTGCGTCCAGCACGACGGCGCCGGCCACTGCCCGATAAAACCGATAAAACGGCACTGAGGAACATCAGCATGCGTGAGCTTTTCACCCCCCGCGGCCTGACCTGTGCAGGCCTGTTGGCGAGCTTCTCGCCGGGCCTGTTGGCCGAGGGATTCTTCGACGACGCCCAGGGCCGACTGACCCTGCGCAACTACTACTTCAACGATGGCTACCGCGACGGTGGCGAAGACCGCAAAGAGTGGGCCCAAGGCTTTTTGCTCAACCTGCAATCGGGTTTCACCCAAGGCACTGTGGGCTTTGGCCTGGATGCCTTGGGGCTGGCCGGGCTCAAGCTTGATTCCAGCCCGACCCACGCCGGCACCGGGCTGTTGCCGGTGCACGATGACGGCCATGCGGCGGACGGTTTTTCCAGCCTGGGCCTGACCGCCAAGCTGCGCTTTGGCGATGCCGTGGTGAAAACCGGCACCCTGCTGCCGAAAATCCCCGTGCTGGTGCAGAACGATGGCCGCTTGCTGCCCCAGACCTATCGCGGCACGCAGATCGAGTACAAGGGCATTTCCGACCTGTACCTGCACGCCGGCCACCTGGACAAGTTCAAACAGCGCAACTCCACCGACAGCGTGGATATTTACCCACAGGGCTACGGCGGCAAAGGCACCGATTTCGACTTCGCCGGGGCTGTGTATAAGTTCACCCCCAACCTCAGCGGCATCTGGTATTACGGGGAAATGCGCGACTTCTACCGGCAGAACTTCCTCGGCCTGGTGCACAAGCAACCCGTGGGCGCGGGTAGCCTGACCAGCGACCTGCGTTACTTCATCAGCGACCAGGCCGGCGAGGCGCGTAGCGGCAAGGTCGATGCCGACATGTTCAGTGGCCTGTTCACCTACCGCCTCGGCGCCCAGTCCCTGGGCCTGGGCTACCAGAAAGTGCGGGGCGACACCGCGCTGCCCTACGCAGCCGTGTCGACGGTGTACTCATTCAGCAACGCCGGCGTGGGCAAGTTCATCCAGGCCGGCGAACAGACCTGGATGCTGCGCTACGACTACGACTTCGCCGCCGTGGTGCCGGGCCTGACGTTTATGACCCGTTACTACAAGGGCGAAAACGGTGAACTCAAGGGCCGCGAAACCCGCGAGTGGGAATCGGACACCCACCTCAAATACGTGGTCCAGAACACCGCCCTCAAAGGCCTGGGCGTGGAACTGCGCAAGGCCACCTACCGCTCCACCTATGCCAGTGACCGCGATAACTACCGGTTGTACCTGACGTACGATGTGGCGCTTTGGTAGTTTCCCTTCCTGCCCGGCGGGGGCCGGGCTTGCGTACGAGGGGGGTCAAGACTGCTCCCATACAAGCCCGTTCCCCAGGTTGGGCGGTGTGCCCGTAAATTTATTTTTGTAGGGCAACCCCTACGCGCTCTTCAGAAAATCCCCCGTAGGCCGATGGCTAGGCGAATGCTGCTCTTAATCTTGCCCATCGGTGCATCCCCCATGTTCAACAAACGCTTGAAGCAGGAGCTCTCGGCTCTTCGCGAAGAACTCTCCAGCCTCCTGCAGGTCAAGGACAGCCTGGAAAGCGAGATGCTGGTCCTGACCCTCGACCCCGAGGGGCGCGTGCAGTCGGTCAACCAGAACTTCCTGGGCGAGATGTTCTACAAGAGCAGCGATTTGTTGGGGCGGCACATCGAGGATTTCGTGCCGGCCCACCTCAAACACGATGAGTTCCACCGCCGCTTCAAGAACGCCCTGACCCGCGGCGAGCATTTTGCCGGGGCGGTGCGCCTGCTGCGCGGCAACGGCCAGGAAGCCTGGCTGCGCTCGATCATGCAGCCGGTACGCGGCTCGCGCGGCGATATCCGGAATTTCTCGATCTACTCCAGCGACCTGACCCGCACCATCGAGGCCTCCCGCGAGCACGAAAACCTGATCGGCGCCTTGGTGCGTTCGACGGCGGTGATCGAGTTCGACCTCAATGGCAACGTGCTCACGGCCAACGAGCGCTTCCTCAGCGGTATGGGCTATACCCTGGCGCAGATCCAGGGCAAGAATCACCGCATGTTCTGTACCCCGGAAGACGCCAACAGCGCCGACTACCAGGCCTTCTGGAAACGCCTGAACGCCGGCGAGTTCGTCGCCGAGCGCTTCAAACGTATCGACAGCCATGGCCGCGTGGTGTGGCTGGAGGCGTCCTATAACCCGGTGGTGGACGCCAACAACAAGCTCTACAAAGTGGTCAAGTTCGCCACGGTGATTACCGACCAGATCAACCAGGAACAAGCGGTGGCCGACGCCGCCAACATCGCCTACAGCACCTCTTTGCAAACCGACAGCAGCGCCCAGCGTGGTACGGCGGTGGTAACCGAGGCCGTGAAGGTGATGCGCGACCTGGCCACCCACATGCAACAGGCCGGGGAAGGCATCGAGGCGCTTAACGCCCAGTCACAGGTGATCGGTAGCATCGTCAAGACCATCAGCGGCATCGCCGAACAGACCAACCTGCTGGCGCTCAACGCCGCCATCGAAGCGGCGCGTGCCGGCGAGCAGGGCCGTGGTTTTGCCGTGGTCGCCGACGAAGTGCGGCAACTGGCCTCGCGCACCAGCAAGGCGACCGAGGAAATCGTCGGCGTGGTACGCCAAAACCAGGACATGGCCCGCGACGCCGTGGCGCTGATGAGCGACGGCATCGTCCAGGCCGAACAAGGCCTGGCCCTGACCGCTGAGGCCGGCACGGTGATCGTGGAAATCCAGGACGGCGCGCAGAAAGTGGTCAGCGCCGTGGGCCAGTTCGCCAACCAACTGTCGACCTGAGCGCCGCGCTGCTAGCGGCCTTCAGCGCCGTTGCATGCGCAACCAGCGCGCCGGCGACAGGCCGTAGGCCTTGCCGAATTGGCGGGTCATGTGGCTTTGGTCGGTGAACCCGGCGTTCATCGCCGCGTCGATCAACGGCAGGCCCTGAAGCAGTGAGGCCCGCACCAGGTCCAGGCGCCGCATGGTCAAGTAGCGATAGGGGCTGGTGCCGAACAGCAAGCGAAAATCCCGCGACAGGCTCCAGCGGTCCCGGCCACTGTGCTCGGCCAATTCCTCCAGGGTCACGGTGCGCTCCAGGGCGCTGTGGATAAACTCCCGCGCCCGTTGCGCTGCCAGGTAATCGAAGCGCTGCTCATTGGCGCGGGTGCCGCCTGCCAGGCTCAGGGCCTGGGCCAGGTCGTAGAGGGCGTCCTGTTCCTGCAACGGGTCGGGGGCATCGTCCAGGCTGCGCAACAAGGCCTCGGTGGCGGCGGCCAGGCGCGGGTCGCTGGACACGCCTTGCTGGATAAACGGCAGGGGCTGGCCGCCAAGGATCTGCTGGATCAGCGCCGGCTCGATGTACATCATCCGGTAGTGGAACCCCGCCTCGGTGCCGGCCTCGCCGTCGTGCAGTTCATCGGGGTGCAGCACCATGGTGGTGCCCGGCAAGCCGTGAAGCCAATCGCCACGGTATTGGAAACTCTGCACGCCCTTGAGGGTGCGGCCGATGGCGTAGGTGTCATGGCGGTGCGGCGCGAAACCGTGGCCGGCGAAAAACGCTTCGATACGCTCCACGCCGCCGCTCGAAGGCGCGCGGTAAACCCAGTCGTGGTGGCGGGGTGGCTTGGCCATGGGGATTCTCCTTGCGCGGTGCCCGCCACGGTAACCTGCGTGGCGCCCTCTGTCAGCAACGCCCGTGATGGGGTAGAAAGGTCAGCCAGATGACTTTCACCATGACAAGGAGCGCCCCGATGACTTTCACTTTCCGCCCGGTAGAGCCCCGTGACTTAACCCGCATTTGCAGCTTTGCCGGCAGCGTGGAAGAACTGTACTTTTTCTTCCCCGCCGCCACCTGGCCCCTGACTGCCGAGCAACTGCAAGACGCCATCGACCAGCGCAGCGACTCCACTGTGATCGAGCAGGCCGGGCAAACGGTGGGTTTTGCCAACTTCTATCAGTGGGAACAACACGGCACCTGCACCATCGGCAACGTCATTGTCGATCCCCAGGCCCGCGGCACTGGCGTGGCCGCCGCGCTGATCCGCCACATGATCGACATCGCCCAGCACAAACACCAGGCTCGGGAAATCACCCTGTCGTGCTTCAACAGCAACGTCGCCGGCCTGCTGCTTTACCCCAAACTCGGCTTCACCCCTTACGCCATCGAAGAACGCGCCAACAAACAGGGGGAGCGAGTGGCGTTGGTGCATTTGCGATATGCCAAGGCCTGAGCGGGGTAGGAGCGAGCCGCCAGCCAAATCACCGACAAACCGGTGGGAGCAACTGTCTTATCCCTACCCTTTGTCACCGTCACTCAGTGCTGCCATCGCGAGCAGGCTCGCTCCCACAGAGGAGAAATCACCGTTCAACTGTGGGAGCGGGCCCGCCCGCGATGGGGCCCTGTCGGCTGCTCGCGATGCGGGCTCCCACACCCGTTCAATCCCCCAATGCCGCGCCTTCGCGCCGTGGGTCGGCGCCGCCGGATAGGGCGGGGCGGCCTTGGTTGTCTTGTACGCGCCGGATGGCTTGGGTGCCGCTGGTCATGTCGATCAGGTTGAGCTCATGGCCGCGGGCTTTGAGGGCTTTGGCCAGGTCGGGGCTGAACTGGCCCTGTTCCAGTTCGGTGGCGCCGTTGCGGCTGCCGAAGTTGGGCAGGTTGATGGCGGTTTGCGGGTCGAGGTTCCAGTCGAGCATCGCCACCAGGGACTTGGTCACGTATTCGATGATTTGCGAGCCGCCCGGCGAGCCGACGGTGGCGAGGAACTGCCCGCTGGCGCGGTCGAACACCAGGGTGGGGGCCATGGAGGAGCGCGGGCGTTTACCCGGCTCGACGCGGTTGGCCACGGGTTGGCCGTTTTCCTGGGGGATGAACGAGAAGTCGGTCATCTGGTTGTTGAGCAAAAAGCCCTCGACCATCAGGTGCGAGCCGAACGCCGCTTCCACGCTGCTGGTCATCGACACCGCGCCGCCCTGGTCGTCCACCGCCACCACTTGTGAGGTGGAGATGCGCAGCGGCGAGCGGTCCGTCGCGTAGGCCACTTGCACCCCGACCGGGTTGCCGGGGCGGGCCGTGCCCATGCTGCGCTCGCCGATCAGCGCGGCGCGCCGGGCCAGGTAATCGGGGGCGAGCAGGCCGGTCACCGGCACGGGTACAAAGTCGCTGTCGGCGATGAACTGGGCGCGGTCGGCGTAGGCCAGGCGCTGGGCTTCGGCGATCAGGTGCACGGCCTCGGGCGCAGGTTCCAGGCCCAGCGGCGTGTCGGCGGTACGGGGCGCCAGGGCGGCGAGGGCCAAGCGCGGGTCGCGCTGCTCCAGGGCCTGCAAGGTGCCGAGGATCTGCGCCACGGCGATGCCGCCCGCGGACGGCGGCGGCATGCCGCACACCTGCCAGCGTTTGTAGTCGCTGCACAGGGGCGTGCGCTCCACGGCGGTGTAGGCGCTCAGATCGGCCAAGGACAGGCTGCCGGGGTTGGCGTGGCGCTGCACCTGGTTGACGATTTGTTCCGCGAGGACGCCGCGGTACAGGGCATCGGGGCCTTCGCTGGCGATGCGCGCCAGCACCTTGGCCAGGGCCGGGTTTTGCAGGCGCGTGCCCACGGCTTTGGGGCTGCCGTCGGCGTTGAGGAAGTAGGCCGCCATCTGCGGCGAACCCGGCAAATGCGGGTCGCTAGCGATCAGGGTGTGCAGCCGTGGGGAAATGGCGAAGCCGTTGCGGGCCAGCTCGATGGCCGGTTCGAACAGCCGCGCCCAGGGCAGGCGCCCGTGTTTGTCGTGGGCCATTTTCAGCGCCCGCAACACGCCGGGCGTGCCCACCGAACGCCCGCCAATTTGGGCTTGGGCGAAGGTCATGGGTTTGCCGTCGGCGCGCAGGAACATCTCGCCGGTGGCCCCCGCCGGCGCGGTTTCGCGGCCATCGTAGGCGCGCACCTGCTGGCCGTCCCACAGCACGATCAACGCCCCGCCGCCAATGCCGGAGGATTGCGGCTCCACCAGGGTCAGCACCGCTTGCATGGCAATGGCGGCGTCGATGGCCGAGCCGCCCTCGCGCAGCATCTGCCGCCCCGCCTCGGCGGCCAGTGGGTTGGCGGCTGCGGCCATGTGCTTGGTGGCGTGCTGTGAGCGCAGGTCGCTGCGATAGCCCGAAGGCACTTCCGGCGGTAAATCGTGGGAGGCCGGGGCGTGGCAAGCGCCGAGGGTGATGACGCCCGTGGCGAGCAGGGTCAGAGCCGACAGGCGCCAGTGGCGCAGGAAAAGGGCTTGGGACACGGGGCGCTCCATGCGTGGGGAAGAGGGCTGCGGCGAAGGGGCAATGTAGCGGCGTGGGGCCAGCGGTGCAACGCGGGCCTGGGCCTGGGATGTGCTTAAATCCCCGGCCTACCCACTTTCGGAGTGCTGCACATGGAAGCTCAAAAACGCCCGGACGAATGCACCGGCATGGACGATATCCGCCACGAGATCGATGCCCTGGACCGCGCCGTGATTGCCCTGCTGGGCCAGCGGTTCCAATACGTGCTCGCCGCCTCGAAATTCAAGACCAGCGCCACCTCGGTGCGCGCCCCGCAGCGCTTGCAGGCGATGCTGCTGCAACGCCGGCAATGGGCTGAAGCCGAAGGCTTGAGCGCCGATGCCATCGAAAAACTCTACAGCGACCTGGTGGGCCATTTCATCGCTGAGGAAATGAAGCATTGGCAAACCGCTGGTGGCGCGGGGGCCTGATGGCGTATACCTGGCGCGCCACCGAGAGGCGTGGCCGCACTGACCAATAAGGAAATGGACATGTTCAGGTTCTTGAACCTCACCGAGCCACCGCACACCCCTTCGTTTCGCCATGGCGGCTCCGTTAACGGAGCCATGGGTGCCTGGGCGCTGAAAAAACTGGCGCTCAATCGAAAGGGGTTTGTCGCATGTCCAAAGAAATATTCGCAGCTTCTGCTCTAGGCCTGATGGTCTTGGGCGAGTTTTGCATCATCTACAGCGAGGTCGCGGTGGCCCGGTTGGCCCAGGCGGGCAGCACCTCGTGGGAGACGTTGACGTTTCCCGTGCTGCTGGCCTGTTTTTCCGGGTTGTGCCTGATGGCGGCGTATTGGCTGGGGTATCGGGCGGTGGGCGATATCTGGCTGGTGACGGTGGTGTCGGTCACTTCGCTGCTGATGCTCGAGCCGCTGGTGATCTGGTCGATGTTCCACGAGATGCCCGGGCGCGGCGAGCTGATCGGTTTCTGCCTGGGGGCTTTGGGGCTGGTGGCGGCGGTGTTTTTGTAGGTTCGACGATGAACTGAGGCACTGCACCTGTGGGGGCGGCATGGCTGCTGGCCGCACTGGCCTTATCGCGGGCGGGGCCCGCTCCCACGGGGTTGCTCAATGGCCCGCCAGTTGCTCTTTCAAGTAATGCACTGCCCGTTGCGTGGCGGGGCGGGTGTCGCCATGGGCCACGGCGACGTGCCAAGTGAAGGGGAAACCCTGCTCGCCGATGGGGCGCACCACCAGGCCTTGTTCGTCGCCACGCAGCAGGCGCCGGGGCAGCAGGCTCATGCCCATGCCGGCGCGCACCAGGGCGATGATGGCGGGGATGTCCTGGATGTGCTGCAACGAACCCAACTCGATCTTCTGCGGGTGCAGGTAGCGCCGGTACAGGTACGACTGCTCCAGCTCGAAGTGGTAGAGCAACGCCTGCCCGGCCAGGTCTGGCGCCTGCAACCAGGGGCGGTGGGCGAGCGCGTGCCCCGGTGGCAGGATCGCCACCAGTTCATCGGCGTTGAGGGCGTGGAAGTCGATCTCGCTTGCGGGGCTGGTTTCACCCAGGATCACCAGGTCGCTGTCGCCTTGTTGCAGGCTGTAGAGCAGGTCGGGCACCTGCTTGACCTGCACGTTGAGGTGGGGGAACTCCTCGCGCATCTGCGCCAGCCACGCCGCCAGCCAATCGGCGTGGTGCAAGGGGTCGATGCTCAGGCGCAGGCGCCCGGCGTCGCCTTTGCCGTAGCGCTTGAGGTAGTCGTCGAGCACCGCTACATCGCCGAGGATGCGCTGGGCATGTTGGTTGAACGCCGCGCCCGCCTCGGTGGCGATCATCGCTTTGCGGGTGCGCTGGAACAGCGCAAAGCCCAGGCGATCCTCCAACTCGGCCAGTTGTTTGCTCAGGGCCGGTTGGGAGATGAACAACTGCTGCGCCGCCCGGGTCAGGTTGCGGGTGGCGCAGATGCTTTGCACCAGTTGCAGGTGCTTGATTTCCAGACGCATGCACAGGCTCCTTGCAGGGTGCGCGAGGGCCTTATCTTGTTGAGCGGTGCGCGCCGGAGCAAGCGGGGAATCGGCCCTAGTCCAGCAATCGTGCGGGGATCAAGTCTGTGCGCCGATCGCCCAGGCTGCGGATGGCTACCTTACAGCCGCCGGTGACGCTGGGGTCGGCCCGCGATTGCAGCACCACCATTTGCCCGCCGATGTGCCTGAGGATGGCGCGGTCGTATTCCATCAAGCGGTGGCAGGCCGCGACATCGCCGCTGCCTTGCAGGGAGCAGGGGAAGTGGATGTCGCAGTAAGCGGTGTCGTCTTCGACCCGCTCGATCACCCAGAACCGCGGCAGGCCAAACAGCCGCTGCCATTCGCGGGCAATTGCCAGGGCGCCTTGCTGGCGGCGCCCGTGGTGCTTGCACCACACCCACAGCGCCAGGGCGCGGGCGATCCAGCGGGTGCGCCAGTGCCAGCCTGTACGCGCCAACGGCCCGGTAAAACCGTTGACGCGGCGGTAGAGGGCGATCTGTTTTTGTTCGGCATCGGGCGCGGTGCAGTGAAGCGGTGGGCGAGCCATGCAGGTCTTCCTTGAAAGGTGAACACCTGAGCGATGCTAAGCAGGGTTTGGCGCGGCGTAAAAGCACCATTGCGCATGCCGACGATTCCCTGGGGTTATGCTGGCGCCGGTTTGAACGGTGCAAGATTTTTCGCGGCAAACTTAAAATAGAATCATTCCTATTTTGTTTGGCTCCGATGAAGCTATTCAAGCCTATAAGTGATAAGCCTTTATAAGTTTGTACGAGGTTACAGATAGCACCAAAGAAATTATCAAGATCATTACGCTCCAATACAACATCGTCAGCTGCCGCTTAAGTGGCTCGGGGAATTTTTTTAAATCTTCAGGGCTAACTCCGCCACGCCTTGCGTACAGTTTGGGGAATGTAAGGAACCCTGAAATGCCTCCAATTAAAAGTAACCTACCCCATGGGCCACCATGCTTGAGCGGAGCTAAAGCCATCACCGAAGAACTGTTTTTAAGGTGCTCAAGCATTGTATCCATCTTGGTGTAGGCCATATGCAGGGCGATTGCGATCCACATATACATGCAAACGAGCACGAAGCCGCATAGATAGCCTGCAACAAGCGCAGAAGTCGTCATTTGATACTCTCGTAGATGATGTCGCCAATGAGTTCTCCCGCAGCTTCACCAAACACGCCGCCTGCATATGATCCAACGCCGACCGCAACGACACCGCATGCTAAAAAAGCTAAACCTCCAGTTGGTACCCCCAACCCCACACAAAGACTTCCTACAACTGGAGTCAAAAACGCACTTACTGTTGCCCCACCTCCAATCCCGCCGAAAAAACTCCCCGCCTCAGTGAACTTCACCCGCTCGCAAGCCCCGACATTACCTGCCGTGCACACATCTTGAACGTTCATATAAGACGCTCCCCCTCCAACGGCAGTGCCTATCCAGCCACCGTACTTGATGACTTTGGCCGCTTTGGCAACACCTTCGATGTGGGTGGCGTATCCAGGTATTTGTTGAGCGGCTCCGGCCTTGGTCCAATGGTGAACCAGGCTTCGGCTGGAAATTCCCAACGCGCTTTTCAAGTTTGGGTGATCCGGGAAGCCAATGCCCTTTCGCGTTAAAGCGGTGAGGTGGGTATTGAACTTTGCAAGCAGCCGTTTACGTTCAGCAAAAAACGCTGGCGAGTGCAAATGTCCATCTGCCTGGAATGTGCGTTGGTGCAATAACTCGATATCGTGCAGAACAGTTTTAATATCCTCCAAATGCTTGGCGAACATGACTTCGCCGATCCCGATAGCCGTCGAGCCTCTGGCCAGAAAGTTCTCGATTTCTTCACGGTGCTGAGCCATAAAGTCCGCCTCATCCGCACTAAGGAGTTCGAGGGCTTCATGGGTCTTGGCCGCAGCGTCCATCAGCAACGCCTCTTCACGGCTGCATTGAAAGTTGCTCGGGTCGCTGAGCACAATCATTGAGCCTGCTTTTACGTCCCCTGGATGCGGGTTGAGCAGTTGAAATTTGTTCATCACCGCCGGATCGGGCACGGGGAATAGCGACGCCTCCAGTGCTTGGCGGGTCATGCTTTTGGGCACCACAAAGAAGCCAGGTTCCTGGCCCCCTAGACGGTGGAATACCGTTGTAGCCGATTGATTTGCCGGGGTGAAACCGGATTGGGGCGACACGACCGGGCGTTCAGCTACAGGTGCGGGGGCTGGTTGAGCAGAACTTCTGTTCGCCTGCGGGGCGAAGCTCTCGTAGGTGGCCGTATATATCGACGGAATCAGTTTGGCTTGGCAGGGGCAACTACTGTAGCTGTCGAGGGTGCCAGCCATAAGTTTGCCATGGCTATTAATGTAGGAAATGCCGCCGACTATCTGATAAATCCCCCCGTGCCTTCCACAAGAAACCAGATCGCCTTCGCGAGCATGGAGTAGACCAAACAGTGTGACTCTGTCATCCCCGGTGAGAACTTGGCCGCCGCAAGTCGTGTGGTCGCCTAAGCCAATGAAATAACCTTCTTTCATTTTTTCCCAATTCGTTCGGTCAAGGCCCATATGTTTCAGGCGCTAATAATCGACAGCCTCGAGTTAACTCAAGTTGTGTGGCGCTGAATATTAATGAAAGTGCTTCATGCCTCATGCTTTAGCGATTCAAGGGCAGGCAGAAAATCCTCGGCCTTTGATACGCCGACCCGGCCAATGATTAGGCAGCGGTCTTGAAGGGTGTTAATGATCTCATCGCCATTACTTAGGTAACTGCCGACCAGTGCGACGTGGCTGTATTGTTCCCCTGCCGCCGTTACGATTTGCGCCGTACTGCCATCGGGATACACAACGCGGTCGCCTTTTTGCGCGGCCTTTACTTTCTGGCCGTTATCCAAGGTAAAGGCCATTGGCGACGTTGCCTGTTGGACTACGCCACCCCTACGGGTTTGGCTACCCTCGGTTGCCACCCGGTAAATCGCACTAGGCGGGTGAGATTCTTTATAGGCCTGTTGTTGATTAATCATAGCCAGGGCTTGCTCGTTGAGGTCGGCAAGTTGCTGTTGTGTGAAGGACGAATTGTCCAGGTTGCTGAGCAATTCAAGGGAAGTTTCGTTGGTATACATTTTTATTATCCGGACTCAAGTTCACTGAGTTGGGGTTATCGCTAACTCAGTGAGAAGGCTATCTGATGATTGATGTTGCAGGCCGCACCTTGAGTCCTGAGTTTGTAGGAAGTAAATAGGCTGTTTCCTAAGATGATGTCGCCAATAAGAGCAAGGCGAGTCGGTAGTTTCGCGGTATTGCTCGCCGAGGATGGGTGGGGTGTAACGGCCTGATCGCGAGCAGGGCTCGCTCCCACTTGCAGGTTTGGCTGCAATGCCTTGTGGGAGCGGGCCGGGCTGGGTCAGAAGTCCCAGCGGGTGGTGACCATCACGTTGCGCGGGTCGCCGTAGTACGCCGTGTTATAGAAGCCGATGTTGGTGTAGTAGTACTTGTCGAACAGGTTGTTGACGTTCAGCGCGGTGGAGAGGTGGTCGCTGATCTGGTATTTGGCCATCACGTCCACCAGCCAGTAGGCGTCCTGGGAGAACTCTTCGTTGCGGCCTTTGGGGCGGTTGTACACCTCTTGCCAATTGCCGCCCTGCCAGCGCGCACCGCCGCCGAGGGTCAGGCGATCCAGTGGGCCTTTGAAGCGGTACGAGGTGTAGAAGCTGACCTGGTCCTGAGGCTCCCAGGTGGACAGTTGCGCGCCATGTTCGTCGCGGATCAGTTTGTGGGTGTAGCCGGCCTGGGCCTGCCAGCCTGGCGCCAGTTCGCCGGACATCTCCGCTTCAAAGCCCTTGGTGGTGGCTTTCATACCTTGGGTGGCGTAGTCGAACGAGGGGTCGGTGGGCGCCGCGTTGTATTCGGCATCCGGTTCGGCGCGGTTGGTTTCGTGGATTTCAAAGTAGGCCAGGCTGGTGTTCAGGCGCCCCTCGAGGAACTCGCCCTTAATCCCCACTTCGTAGTTTTTGCCTTCGTCCGGTTCCAGCAGTTTCTGGTTGCGGTCGCGGTTGTAGACCTGCGGCATAAAGATGCTGGTGTAACTGGCGTAGGCGGTGAAGTTGTCGTTCAGGTCGTAGGTGAGTGCGGTGTAGGGCACCAGTTTGCCGGTTTCGGTGGAGTCGTTGCTGCCGGTCAACCAGTAGTTGGCCACGCGCATGCCCAGGAACAGGTTCAAGTCATCCGTCAGGTTGAAGCGGGCGGTGGTGTAGCCGGCGGTCTGGCGGGTGGTTTCATCGATGATGCGCGTAGGCTTGCCCCAGTTCGGCTCGGGGAAGTTGCCGTCGAAGTGCCAGAAGTCCACCACCTTATTGCCGTTGACGTAGGTGGGTTTGCCGTAGTCCTTGCCGTTCCAGTGGGAATTGGACGCGGAGGCGCCGACCACCAGTTCATGCTCGCGGCCCAACAGGCTGAAGGGGCCGCTGGCGTAGATATCGCCGGAGTCGGACCGGGTGTCGCCGGTGAATTTGTTGGCGTAGATCGCCGACAGGCCGGTGGCCGGGTCCGGGCCCAGTTCCACGGAGCCCAAGGGCGCGTCATAGCCGTTGAGCTGGTGGGTGTATTGGCCCTTGACCACCCAACCGTTGGCGAAGCTGCGTTCAAGGGTGGCGAAGACGCTTTGGGTGTACTGCTCCCATTTGCTCCATTTCGCGCCGTTGTTGTACGAGCGGCGCACGTCCAGGCGTTCGCCCTTGCGGTCGAACAGGTTGCGGCTGCCGGACCAGCCCGCGCTGGTGGGGTCGCTGTTCTGGTAGTCGGCGCCGATGGTCAGCAGGGTGTCTTCACTGAGGTCGGCTTCCAGCGTGGCGAAGTAGACCTGGGTCTGGCGCTCGTAGCGGTCCATGAACGAGTGCTTGTCCTGGTACGCCGCCACGGCGCGGCCGCGCAGGTTGCCGGTTTCGGTCAACGGGCCGCTGACATCGACCTGGGAGCGGTAGTTGTCCCAACTGCCGGCGCCCAGTTCGACGCTGGCCTGGAACTCGCGGGTGGGCTTTTTGCGGATCAGGTTGATGGTCGCTCCCGGTGCGCCGGCGCCGGTCAGCAGGCCGGTGGCGCCCTTGAGGATTTCTACCCGGTCGTAGATGGCCATGTCGCTGAGGGTCTGGCCCGAGGAGTAGGCCGAGTTGCGCAGGGTGGGGATGCCGTCGTACTGGAAGTTTTCCACCGAGAAGCCGCGGGCGTAGTAGTTGTTGCGCTCGCTGTCGAAGGTGGAGACGGTGATGCCGGGGGTGTGGCGCATCACGTCGTCGATGGAGGTGAGGGCGAAGTCGTCCATGTTCTGGCGCGTGACCACGGTGATGGACTGCGGCGTTTGCCGGGGCGTGAGTACCAGGCGCGTGGCGGTGGCGATGGTGCCCGGCGTGTAGGAGCCGCTGCCTTCGGTGATGGTGCCCAACTGGTTGGCGGTGACCTGGGTGGCGCTCAGCGCCAGGGTGCCGGCCGCGGGCGGCAGGCTTTCCAGGGCGAAACCATCGGCGCCGGCGCGGGCCACCAGGCCGGTGTCGCCCAGCACTTGGGCGAAGCCCTCAACCACGCTGTAGTTGCCGCGCACGCCAGGGCTGGTGAGCCCGGCCACTTGCCGCGACTCAAAGGCAATCGGCGCGCCGGCTGCCTGGGTGAAGCGGCTCAGCACTTCGCCGAGGGGGCCGGGGGCGATGTCGAAGGTCTGGACTTGCTGTTGCGCGTAGGCAAGGGCCGGCAACGCTAGCGGCAGGCAGCCCAGCAACAGGCGGCTGGCCAGCAGCAGGCCGCCACGGGTAGGGGTTGAGGACATGAGGTCGGTGCTCCTTTGGATGTTGGCCAAGGGGAGGACGCGGCAAAAGCGCAAACACGCAATCGCTATTGAAAATTATTCTTCTTTGGGTTTTTTCAGCGATACCCGGGTGAGCCACGGCGTGTAGGTGCGTACTTCAATGGGCAAGGTGCGCGCCAGCAGGCGCAATGCGCGGTCGCTGTCGTCGGCAGGTAACAGCACCGTCACCCGCAAGCCTTGCAGTGCCTGGGGGTTGAACGACAACAGCCCCGGGCGATGGCGGGCCAGGCGTTCGAACACCTCGGCCAAGGGCTGGTCGTTGGCCAGCAATTGATGGTGGTTCCAGGCCTGTTGCAGCGCGACGGGGTCGATGTTCTCCACGTTTCCCGGCCCACGGGCATCGAAACGCACACTCTGGCCGGGGCCCAGGGTCAGGGTTTGCCCGGCGCTGTCGATGCGGGTGGAGGATTCGAGCATCTTGACCTGGGTGGCGCCGTTGCTCAGTTCCACGATAAAGCGCGTGCCCAGGGCGCGGATGCTGCCTTGGGGCGTGTCGACATAGAACGGGCGCTGGGCGTCCTTGGCCACGTTCACCAGGATTTCCCCATGCAGCAACCTCACGCGGCGTTGGTCGGCGTCCAGGCGCAGGTCCACGGCGCTATCGCCTTCCAGTTGCAGGGCGCTGCCATCGGCCAGTAACTCCTGGCGCCATTGGCCGCGGTCGGTGCTCAGGTCTGCCACCAGATAGCCGCGTTCGCCGTACTGGTAGGCGGGCACGGCGGCGAGGCCCAGCAGCAGGGCCAGGGCCAGCGGCTTGATGACGTTGGTGCGCGGCTGCCGGGTGCGGCGCAACGCGGCCCGCGCCGGGGCCTGGGTGAGCGGCGCAAGGTGGCCCTGGAGGCGGGCGATGCCTTGGGGGTGGCGCGGGTCGCTGGCCAGCCAGGCGTTAAAGGCCTGCTCGGTGGCGGCATCGGCGTGATGATCCAGGTGCACCAACCACTCGGCGGCTTGGCGCAGTACATCGGGCGACAAAGGCTGGTTCATGGCTGGATGCACGCATCGCACGCCAGCAAGGCTTCCACCAGGTCATGCTGCACCGTGCGCACCGACACCCCGAGGCGTTCGGCAATCTGCACCTGATCCAGGCCTTCGAGGTGGCGCAGGGTGAAGCTCTGGCGGATGCGCGGCTTCATCTGCGACAACGCCCGGTCAATCGCCTCCAGCACCTGCGCGGCGTGCAGTATCTGCTCCGGCGACGGTGCCTGCTCAAGGTACGCGGCGCAACGCTCAAGCTCTTCGCGATAGGCCTCTTCCAGGCGCCGCCGACGGCCGCTGTCCATCATCAACCGCCGTGCCACAGTGGCCAGGTAAGCCCGCGGCTCGCCGGGCGCGACATAAGGACCGGCGGCGAGCAGGCGGGTGAAGGTGTCCTGCGCCACATCCGCCGCTTGATGGGAGCAATGCACACGGCGGCGCAACCACTTCAACAACCAACCGTGGTAGCCGCGATACAGGGCGTCGAGCGTCGGCACTTCGGTGGGCGAAGCGGGTTTCATGAGATGAATTCGTAAGTGGGAATTGATCTTATTCTAGAGGGTTCAAACGGGGAGCCGCAATGGGCAGGTGCTTTGGGGGATTTGCTGGAGGGCGGGGGAAGTTAGAGAAAAGGGGCAAAGCAGAAACAAGAAAGCCCGCACGAGGCGGGCTTCTTGTTGGTTCGATGAACACCTTGCGATGTCATCGAACCGGTACTTGGTGGCTACACAGGGACTTGAACCCCGGACCCCAGCATTATGAATGCTATGCTCTAACCAACTGAGCTATGTAGCCAAGTGGCGCGCATTATTCGCCCGTAACGTAAAAGCGTCAAGCGCTTTTATTAAAAATTTATCTACGCTATCAACCATTTATCAAAATCCCCGGGTTTTTGGGCGAACCCGGGGATTTGTCGTATTCGGGGATCGGGCATTTTGCTTGGTGAAAGTCGTTAGCAGGCTAAGGGGATGGCGTGTGTGCACATAAAAGTGGCACATTGTCGCATCGCAAGTATTCACTCCTCTGTTGTCGGAACCGCTCATGGCTATCAGTAACTCCCAAACCAGCGCGAGCGCGGCGCCTGCTGCGCCGCAAAGCAGTCCCTTGGTGATGCGCATCATTGGTGCCGTGGCCCTGGCCCATTTGATTAACGACTTGATTCAGTCCGTGCTGCCGTCGATCTACCCGATGCTCAAGGACAGCCACGGCCTGACCTTCACCCAGGTCGGCTTGATTACCCTGACGTTCCAGCTCACCGCCTCGTTGTTGCAGCCGTGGGTCGGTTATTACACCGACCGCCATCCCAAGCCTTACCTCTTGCCGCTGGGGATGGTCAGTACCCTGATTGGTATTTTGATGCTGTCCCAGGTGGGCAGTTTTGTGATGATCCTGCTGGCATCGGGGTTGATCGGGATTGGATCTTCCACCTTCCACCCGGAGGCGTCGCGGGTGGCGCGGCTGGCGTCCGGCGGGCGGTATGGGCTGGCGCAGTCGACTTTCCAGGTCGGCGGTAATGCAGGCTCGGCGTTTGGGCCGTTGCTGGCGGCGGCGATCGTCATTCCGTTTGGCCAGGGCAATGTGGCGCTATTTGCCTTGTTCGCGGTGTTCGCGCTGTTCGTGCTTTACCGCATCAGCCACTGGTACGCGAGCCACTTGAGCCTGTTCAAGCTCAAGCAGGGCCAGGCCGCGACCCATGGGTTGTCGAAGGGGCGGGTGTGGTGGGCGCTGGTGGTATTGGGGTTGCTGGTGTTTTCCAAATACTTCTACATGGCCAGTTTCACCAGTTATTTCACTTTCTATTTGATCGAGAAATTCGACCTGTCGGTGGCCAGTTCCCAGTTGCACCTGTTCCTGTTTCTCGGCGCGGTGGCGGCGGGAACCTTCTTTGGCGGGCCTATTGGCGACAAGATCGGCCGTAAGGCGGTGATCTGGTTCTCGATTCTCGGTGCGGCGCCGTTCACCCTGTTGCTGCCCCATGTGGACCTGTTCTGGACCAGCGTCCTGAGTGTGATTATTGGTTTTGTCCTGGCTTCGGCCTTCTCGGCCATCGTGGTCTACGCCCAAGAGCTGGTGCCGGGCAATGTGGGGATGATTGCCGGGGTGTTTTTCGGCCTGATGTTCGGCTTTGGCGGCATCGGCGCGGCGTTGCTGGGGCATTTGGCGGACATTCACGGTATCGAGTACGTGTATTTTCTCTGCTCGTTCCTGCCGCTGCTGGGGATTTTGGCGATCTTCCTGCCGCGCACCAAAAAAGCGCAAACCCTATGATTGGTTAGCCTCACGGCGAGCCAGGTAACGAGAAAGCCGCGCAGTGTCGCGGCTTTTTTGTGGGCGGCTTTTCGGCCGATCTGCCGGTAAAAGCGGCGAAAACCTGAGAGTTATCACAATAAAACTGACTGAACGCCACCTGCTCGCGATAGGAGATGTGTCAGGTTTTTGTAAGGTTTTGCTCAATTATTTTTCTAAATGATTTTGATTTGCATTACACTTGCGGCCCTTCGATGCACTGCAACGGTGCATAACGGCGCAACAAGGACAGTTTGTAATGAAGAAACCTCCCTGCCTTTTCAATTCTCTTTTCCTCACCGCCGGTGTGTTGCTTGCCGCGCCGGCGCTGCATGCAGAGGAAATTGGCGAGGTCGAGACCCCGAAAGTGACCGAGCTGGACACCTCGTTTGTGACGGCTTCGGGCGGGGCGACCGACCTGCGTGATGCCCCGGCCAGTGTCAGTGTCATCACCCGCGAAGAAATCGAGCGTCAACCGGTGTATGACCTCAACACGCTACTGCGGCGCATTCCAGGGGTGACTGGCGGTTTCGGGCCGGTGGGGGAGCAATCGAAAATCAAACTGCGGGGCCTTGACGACAAGTACACCTTGATCCTGGTGGATGGTAAACGCCTCGGCGGCTCCGGCGATTTGAGCTACCGTCGCGACCTGGCGCGCCAGGACCTGAACTGGATTTCGCCGAACATGATCGAACGCATCGAAATTGTGCGCGGGCCGATGTCGTCGCTTTATGGCTCGGACGCCATGGGCGGGGTGATTAACATCATCACCCGCAAAGTGTCGCGGACCTGGAGCGGTTCGACCAACGTCAACACTACGATTCCCGAAGACTCTGACCGTGGCCAGACCACCCAGACCAGCCTCAACCTGTCCGGGCCATTGACTGACTCTCTGGGCCTGCGCCTGGGCGCCAACCTCACGCGTCGCGCTGCCGACGAAGTGGAGGCGCGCCGCGACAAGACTGGCGAGTTCATGTACGACGACGGCGCCGGCGGCTCGAAGGATCACAGCCTCAACGCGTTGCTCGATTGGCGCCTCAACGACGAGCAGAGCCTGTCGTTTGAAGCGGTGCACGGGGTGGAGCGTTCCTGGGGGAGTAAGAAAACGTTCGGGGAATGGAATGAAACGGTCGCTGGCCAGTTTGGCGCCGGGCGCCTGATCCGCGACAGCTACACCCTTTCCCACACCGGGGATTGGAGTTTTGGTACGTCGAAAGTGGACATGTACCTCAACAAGTTCAAGAACGACATCGACTGGGGTAAGGCCAGCGCCGAAGAGAAAATCGTTGAAGGCAACCTCAATATCCCGTTCGAGTTCGTCCTCAATCAGCGCCTGACCGTAGGCGGGCAGTGGAAGCGCGAAGAACTGACCAACACTGACACCCTCGGCACCGTGCCCGTGGACTACCAAGGCGCTGCCGTGGCCGGCTCCACGCTCAAGAGCGATTATTCGGCGGCGTTTATCGAAGATGAGTTGTTCCTGCTCGACAACCTGGCCCTGACCCTGGGCAACCGCTTCGACCACAGCGAAGAGTACGGCAACCACAATAGCCCGCGGGCGTACCTGGTTTACCATCCGCACCCGGATTGGACCGTGCGTGGCGGTGTGTCCAAGGGCTTTCGCGCGCCTAGCCTGAAAGAAGGCAGCGCCGGGGCGGCCACCGAGTCGGGCGGGCGCGGTTGCGGCTCGCTCAAGCCTTTGGGCTACACCACCGGCAGTTGCTGGATGGCCGGCAACCCGAACCTGACGCCGGAAACCAGCGTGAACAAGGAAATTGGCGTGTCCTTCGACCGCGACGGCTGGGAGGCGGGCCTGACCTACTTCCACACCGACTTCGAGGACAAGATCGAGTACGCGCCACTGGGCTTCTATGAGGGCCGCTGGTGGACCATGCTGGAAAACGTTGAAGAGGCGCGCACCCGTGGCTGGGAAGGCTCGGTTCGCGTGCCGTTGAGCGATTCGCTGGACTGGCGCACCAATGCCACCTACATGCTGGAGAGCAAAAACCTGTCCACCGGCGAAGACCTGATAAGCGCGCCCAAGCTGTCGGCCTTCAGCGCCATCAACTGGCAAGTCAACGACCGTCTCAATACGGAATTTTCGGCCCAGCATGTGGGCAAGCAGCGGGGCGTGGGTAATGACTTCGTCAAGTCCTACACCACCTACGACCTCACCGCGAACTTGGCCGTGACCAAATGGCTGACCTTGAATGGCGGCGTGCAAAACCTGTTGGACGAAGACTTGCGCGACGGCTCGACGACGTTCTATGTGCCTGGCCGAGCGTTCTTTGCGGGGGCGACGACCTACTTCTAAAGGCTGGGGCGAGGCCCAGGTGCAAAAAAGCCCGGCATGCCGGGCTTTTTGGTGTCTCGCGTAAAGCGGGGGCGCTTACACGTTGAAACGGAAGTGCATCACGTCGCCGTCCTTGACGATGTAGTCCTTACCTTCCAGGCGCCATTTCCCGGCTTCTTTCGCGCCGGTTTCACCCTTGAACTGGATGAAGTCGTCATACGCGATCACTTCGGCGCGGATGAAGCCTTTCTCGAAGTCGGTGTGGATCACGGCAGCGGCTTGTGGTGCGGTGGCACCGACGCGCACGGTCCAGGCGCGAACTTCTTTGACGCCGGCAGTGAAGTAGGTCTGCAGGTTGAGCATTTCGTAGCCGGCGCGGATCACGCGGTTCAGGCCAGGCTCTTCGAGGCCCAGGGCTTCGAGGAACATGTCTTTTTCTTCACCGTCTTCAAGCTCGGCGATTTCCGCTTCGATCTTGTTGCACACCGGTACCACAATGGCGCCTTCCTCCTCGGCAATGGCCTTGACCACGTCGAGCAACGGGTTGTTCTCGAAACCGTCTTCGGCCACGTTGGCGATGTACATGACCGGTTTGGTGGTCAGCAGGTGGAAGCCGCGGACGATCTGCTTCTCGTCGGCGCCCATGCCTTTAATCAGGCTGCGTGCCGGTTTGCCCAGAGTGAAGTGGGCAATCAGTTGCTCCAGCAAGGCCTTTTGCGCGACGGCGTCTTTATCGCCACCCTTGGCATTGCGGGCCACTTTCTGCAGTTGCTTCTCGCAGCTGTCGAGGTCGGCGAAGATCAGTTCCAGGTCGATAATTTCGATGTCGCGTTTCGGGTCAACGCTGTTGGAGACGTGGATCACGTTCTCGTCTTCAAAGCAGCGGACTACGTGGGCGATGGCATCGGTCTCGCGGATGTTGGCGAGAAACTTGTTGCCCAGGCCTTCACCTTTCGACGCGCCCGCCACCAGGCCGGCGATATCGACGAACTCCATGGTGGTCGGCAGCACGCGCTCGGGGATCACGATGGCCGCCAGGGCATCCAGGCGCGGGTCTGGCATCGGCACGATGCCGGTGTTCGGCTCGATAGTGCAGAAGGGGAAGTTCTCGGCAGCGATACCGGATTTGGTCAGGGCGTTGAACAGGGTGGACTTGCCGACGTTAGGCAGGCCGACGATGCCGCAGTTGAATCCCATGGTGTTCCCCTAGAAGTTAGAGTCAGGCCTTCTGGGTGTGCAGATTTTTCATCGCGCGGTTCCATTCCCCGGCGAGGATATCCGGCAGCACGCCGAGGGCAAAGTCGATGCTGGCATCGAGTTTTTCCTGTTCGGCGCGTGGCGCACGACCCAGGACGAAGTTTGAAACCATACTGGCCACGCCTGGGTGGCCAATGCCAAGCCGCAAGCGGTGAAAGGTATTCTGATTGCCCAGTTGCGCGATGATGTCGCGCAAACCGTTGTGCCCGCCATGCCCGCCGCCTTGCTTGAGCTTGGCAACGCCGGGAGGCAGGTCGAGTTCGTCGTGAGCCACCAGGATTTCTTCAGGCGTGATGCGGAAGAAACCGGCAAGCGCCGCCACGGCTTGGCCGCTGCGGTTCATGTAAGTGGTGGGGATCAACAGGCGAACATCCTGACCCTGATGCGAGAAGCGTCCGGTCAGGCCGAAATACTTGCGGTCGGCCACCAGGTTGGCACCTTGGGCGTGGGCGACGCGCTCAACAAAAAGGGCCCCTGCGTTATGCCGGGTCTGTTCGTATTCGGTGCCTGGATTTCCCAGGCCAACGATCAGTTTGATGGCAGTCACGATAGGGGCCCTTCCTTGGAGTGGTGGATAACATCGCCGGGTGTTGAACCCGCGGCGAAAGTGGACGACAAGTGCTCATTTACCATTATGTAAACTCCGCGTTCTCGCCCGCTTTCTCGCTACGTTCCAGTCCGCGATGTTACCTGGTCACTCCGGCGTACAGAGTGGATTACTCTGCAGCGCCTTCTTCAGCTTCTGGAGCAACACGTGGAGCGTGAACGTTGGCAACAGCCAGGTCGTTACCGTGAGCCAGAGCAACAAACTCAACGCCTTTAGGGGCTTTGAGGTCGGACAGGTGAATGATCGAGCCGATTTCGGCGTCAGCCAGGTCGACTTCGATGAATTCAGGCAGGTCTTTTGGCAGGCAGGAAACTTCGATCTCGGCCACTACGTGGGAGACTTCGCCGCCTTTCTTGATCGGAGCCGCTTCACCAACGAAGTGAACTGGAACGATCGCGGTCAGTTTCTGACCTGCAACAACGCGCACGAAGTCTGCGTGCAGCACGTGGCCTTTGGCCGGGTGGCGCTGCAGAGCCTTGATGATGACGTTTTGCTTGGTGCCGCCAACGTTCAGCTCGATGATGTGGCTGTAGGCCGCTTCGTTTTCGAGCAGTTTGGCAACTTCTTTGGCCAGCATGCTGATGGATTCAGGGGCTTTCTCGCCACCGTAAACTACAGCTGGAACCAGGCTTGCGAGACGACGCAGGCGGCGGCTCGCACCTTTCCCCAGGTCGGAACGCACTTCAGCATTCAGAGTAAAATCGTTCATGTTGTATCTCCAAAATAACCACATTCGCCCCAGCGTTTGCGACCAGCGCTAAAGGCGATATGGGCAAAAAAGCCCCGCCCCGACAGGAATGCCGGGGCGGGGCGCTTTTCGTCATCGAGATGATCGCGTGAGGGCAGGGCCCTTAGCGGAACATCGCGCTGATCGATTCTTCATTGCTGATGCGGCGAACCGCCTCGGCAACTACCGGCGCGATATCCAGTTGGCGGATACGCGAGCAGGCTTGTGCTGCTGCGGACAGCGGGATGGTGTTGGTCACCACTAGCTCGTCCAGCATGGAATTTTCGATGTTCTCGATTGCCCGACCCGACAGCACAGGGTGTGTGCAGTAGGCAAAGACTTTGGCTGCGCCATGCTCTTTCAAGGCTTTGGCCGCGTGGCACAGGGTGCCGGCGGTATCGACCATGTCATCGACCAGAATGCAGGTACGCCCTTCGACATCACCGATGATATGCATCACTTCGGAGTGATTAGCTTTCTCACGGCGTTTGTCGATGATCCCGAGATCCACGCCCAGGGATTTGGCAACGGCCCGTGCACGCACGACACCACCAATGTCCGGGGACACGATCATCAGGTTTTCAAAGCGCTGGTCTTCGATGTCATCCACCAGAACGGGGGAGCCGTAGATGTTATCTACCGGAATGTCGAAGAAACCCTGGATCTGGTCAGCATGCAGATCGACCGTGAGAACACGATCGATGCCGACTACGGTAAGCATGTCAGCCACGACTTTCGCGCTGATAGCTACACGTGCGGAACGCGGACGGCGATCCTGGCGGGCATAACCAAAGTAAGGAATTACAGCAGTGATTCGAGTCGCTGAGGAGCGGCGGAAGGCATCAGCCATCACGACGAGTTCCATCAGGTTATCGTTGGTCGGAGCACACGTCGGCTGAATGATGAAAACGTCTTTACCGCGGACATTTTCATTAATCTCAGCGGTGATCTCGCCGTCGGAAAACTTACCGACAGAAATGTCACCGAGTGGGATATGCAGCTGACGTACGACACGCCGAGCCAGATCGGGGTTAGCGTTCCCCGTAAAGACCATCATCTTGGACACGCGCAGTACCTGAAGGCTGAGGGTATACCTGGATGAGTATAGGAAAATGGCAGGGGCGGCTGGATTCGAACCAACGCATGGCAGGATCAAAACCTGCTGCCTTACCGCTTGGCGACGCCCCTGTATCTGTTGCAACGAGTACCCAGTACTCGGTTCCTTTAGAGCAGACTTTGCAGCTTGCGATGCAACATCGAAACGTTGCTTCCTTTCGCGACAAACCCTGTAAGGGTCTCTGTAAGAAGGGCCGAGACTTTATCAGCTTCAGCTTTGTTTGGGAAGCCCCCAAACACACAACTTCCAGTTCCGGTGAGTTTTGCTTCGGTAAATTTACCTAGCAAATTCAATGCGTTACGTACATCTGGATAACGCCTTGCTACCACCGGTAAGCAGTCATTTCGACTGTTTCCCTTGGGAACGGGGCGCACTTTAATGGGAGGAGAGTTACGTGTCAACAGCGGATCTGAAAAAATTTCTGCTGTACTTACAGATACTTGCGGCACAAGCACGACATACCAGGGTTCTTCGGGTTCTACGGGGGTGAGTTTTTCTCCCACGCCCTCGGCGAAAGCCGCGTGGCCACGCACGAAAACCGGGACGTCCGCGCCCAAAGTCAGGCCCAGTGCGGCGAGGCGATCCTCATCCCAACCCAGTCGCCAGAGGTGATTTAGGCCCAACAGCGTCGTCGCGGCGTTGGAGCTGCCGCCGCCTATTCCGCCACCCATGGGCAGGATTTTTTCGATCCAGATATCGATTCCCTGGGTGCAGCCGGATTGTTCCTGGAGTTTTTTTGCCGCTTTCACGATCAGGTTACTGTCGTGGGGCACGCCCTCGAACTCGGTGTGCAGGGCAATGACGCCGTCATCGCGCACGGCGAAGGTGATTTCATCGCCATAGTCGAGGAACTGAAACAGGGTTTGCAGCTCATGGTAGCCGTCTTCACGGCGACCCAGGATGTGCAGCATCAGGTTGAGCTTGGCCGGCGAGGGCAGCGTCAGGCGCGTAGCAGTCATGTCATTGCCCCAGTGTGCGAGGCTGCCAGTCCTTTATCACTAACGTGACGTCGAGGTCGGGGCCGTGCAGTTTGATGCGTTCGGGCAGCCAGAAGGCGCCTTGCTGGGTGTATGCCAGGTATTCGACCTGCCAGCCATCCTGCTCGAGGGTGGCCAGGCGACTGTTGGCGTCCAGGCTCAAGCGGCTTTTGGAAGCGGGCGCTGGCAGGCCGCGCACCCACCAGACCAGGTGGGAAACCGGCAGTTTCCAGCCCAACTGTTCTTCCAGCAGCGTTTCGGGGTTGGGTGCCTCATAGCGGCCCTGGTTGGCCACCTCGAGGGAGACTTGCCCCGGGCGCCCGGTCAGGCGTGCTGCGCCGCGGCCCAGCGGCCCGGAAAGGCGGATGTCGTAGTAATCCTGGCGTTGCAGCCAAAACAGGGTGCCGCTGCCCGAGTCTTTCGGGGCGCGAATGCCGACCTTGCCGCTGATCTGCCAGCCGTCGAGGCTGCTCAGTTGCTGTTTGTGGGTGCGCCATTGTGCGGGGTCGCCGCGACCCTCCACGGATTCACGGGGGCCCAAGCCCGCACAACCGGCGAGCAGGGCGATAAGGCTGAAAACGATAACGTGGCGCAAAAACATAGTCTTAAAGAGTCTCGGAACCGGTCAGGCGCTTGATGGTGCTGCGCAGGGTAGGGCTGTCGGGCTGTTCCTTGAGGAACTTGCCCCATATTTGCTTGGCTTCACGCTGTTTGCCGTTGTGCCACAGCACTTCACCGAGGTGGGCGGCTACTTCCTGGTCGGGGAAGCGTTCCAGAGCCTGGCGCAGTAGGCGTTCGGCTTCATCCAGGTTACCCAAGCGGTAATTCACCCAGCCCAAGCTGTCGAGCACCGCCGGGTCTTCCGGATTCAACTGGTGGGCCTGTTCGATCAGGGCCTTGGCTTCGGCGTAGCGTGTCGTGCGGTCAGACAAGGTGTAGCCCAGGGCGTTCAGTGCCATGGCGTTGTCCGGGTCGCGCTTGATAATCAGGCGCAGGTCTTTTTCCATCTGCGCCAGGTCGTTGCGTTTTTCCGCCTGCATGGCGCGGGTATAGAGAAGATTGAGGTCGTCGGGGTATTGCAGCAGGGCTTGCTGCAGGACCTTCCAGGCGCGCTCGTCCTGTTTGTTGGCAGACAGGGTTTCGGCTTCGACCAGGTACAGTTGGATCGCGTAGTCAGGCTGGGCATCGCGGGCCGTGGCGAGACGGCTTTCAGCTTCAGCCGTGCGACCGTTGCCCATCAGGATGTCGGCTTGGCGCAATTGCGCTGGCAGGTAGTCGTTGCCGGGGCCGACCTGGGCGTACTCGATCAGGGCGCCTTGCGGGTCGTTGCGTTCTTCGGCAATGCGGCCCAGGTTCAGGTGCGCCGAATCGACATGGCTTTCCCGGGCGATCAGGTCTTCCAGGTAGCCCTTGGCCTCTTCCCAGGCCTTGGCTTCCAGGCACACCAGCGCCAGGGAGTAACGCAGTTCGTCGTCGTCCGGGTATTGCTGCACCAGGCTGCTGAACTCGACCTTGGCGTCGTCCATGCGGTCCTGTTCCACCAACATGCGCGCGTAGGTCAGGCGTAGGCGCTTGTCGTCCGGGTACTGTCGGATGCTTTTTTGCAGCAGGGGCAGCGCTTCCTTGCCGCGATTGAGGCTTTGCAGCAGGCGCGCGCGCAGTAGCAGCGGGGCGACTTCGCCGGGTTCCGGCGGGTTGTCTTCCAAAAGGGTCAGCGCGCCGTTGGAATCGCCATTCTGCTGCAGCAGCAAGGCCTTGCCGAAGATCAACTGGCTGTTGTTGGGGTGCTTTTGCAGCAAGCGGTCGAAGCTCTTCATCAGACCGTTGCGGGTGTCCTGGTCAGTGTCGGCGGCGGACAGGGCGAGAAAGTCGAAATGGGTATCGCCCTTGCCTTGCAGCACTTTCTCCATATAGACCATGGCGTCGTCATAGCGCCCGCCGCGGGCCAATTGGATGGCGGCGGCACGCTGCGCTTCGAGATCGTCAGGGGCGTTGCGGGCCCAGATCAGTGCGCTGTCGAGGGCCGCCTGGTCGGCGCCCAGGTATTCAGCGATGCGAAAGGCGCGCTCGGAAATGCCCGGGTCCTGGGTGTTGATGGCCTGGGTGACGTAGTTGTCCAGGGCAATGTCGTAGCGATTGCGCTGGCCGGCCAGTTCCGCGCTCAACAGGCTGAACACCGTGTCCTGGCTGAACGAGCTGTAGACGATGGGTTTTTCGGGGGCCGCCGTGGTGTCCTCGACCGGCGGCGTACCGTCCGGCGAAACGGGTGCCAAGGCCTGGCAGCCGCTGAGGAAGACAAAAGCGAGGAGCAACGCGGAGGATCTATTCATATAGGAAGAGGACGACTTACCTGCGGTCGGGGCATCATGACACAAGCCTCGGGCCAAACATAACCTGGGCTCGGCGGACGGGATTATCACTCCCGCAGATTAGGACAATAGTCGGCAGTGGTTGTTCTGAATCTGGCGAAGTAGGACAATTGTCGGCTTCTCGACATCATCAGCGACCTTGAATGGCCTTCCTTGCACTCGGTATCAACCACAAGACTGCGTCAGTAGACGTGCGCGAGCGCGTGGCCTTTACTCCGGAGCAACTGGTTGAGGCCCTGCAGCAACTCTGCCGGCTCACCGATAGCCGCGAGGCTGCGATCCTCTCCACCTGCAATCGCAGTGAACTTTATATAGAACAGGATCAGTTGCGCGCCGATGTGGTGCTGCGCTGGTTGGCCGATTTCCATCATTTGAGCTTCGATGAGCTGCGGGCGAGCGCTTATGTGCACGAAGATGATGCGGCAGTTCGTCACATGATGCGCGTGGCGTCCGGGCTCGACTCGCTGGTGTTGGGCGAGCCGCAGATCCTCGGCCAGATGAAGTCGGCCTATGCCGTGGCCCGCGAGGCCGGCACGGTCGGCCCGCTGCTGGGGCGTCTGTTCCAGGCCACATTTAACGCCGCCAAGCAGGTGCGTACCGACACCGCCATCGGTGAAAACCCGGTATCGGTGGCCTTTGCCGCCGTCAGCCTGGCCAAACAGATTTTCAGCGACCTGCAACGCAGCCAGGCCTTGCTGATCGGCGCCGGCGAAACCATCACCCTGGTCGCTCGCCATCTGCATGAGTTGGGGGTCAAGCGCATCGTGGTCGCCAACCGCACCCTGGAGCGCGCCAGCATTCTGGCCGAACAGTTCGGCGCCCACGCGGTGCTGCTTTCGGATATCCCGGCGGAGCTGGTGCGCAGCGATATCGTCATCAGTTCCACCGCCAGCCAGTTGCCGATCCTGGGCAAGGGCGCGGTGGAGAGCGCTTTGAAGCTGCGCAAGCACAAACCCATTTTTATGGTTGATATCGCCGTTCCCCGGGATATCGAGCCAGAAGTCGGCGAGTTGGACGACGTTTACCTCTATAGCGTCGATGATCTGCACGAAGTGGTGGCCGAGAACCTCAAGAGCCGCCAAGGCGCCGCGCAGGCGGCCGAAGAGATGGTCTCCATTGGTGCCGACGATTTCATGGTGCGTTTGCGTGAGTTGGCGGCGGTCGATGTGCTCAAGGCCTATCGCCAGCAGAGCGAGCGCCTGCGCGACGAAGAACTGCAAAAAGCCTTGCGCCTGCTCGCCAACGGCGGCAATGCCGAAGACGTGCTCGGGCAACTGGCGCGCGGCCTGACCAATAAATTGCTGCATGCGCCCAGCGTGCAGCTCAAAAAGCTGTCTGCCGAAGGCCGCCTCGATGCGCTGGCCATGGCCCAGGAACTCTTTGCCCTCGGCGAGGGCACTTCGGATAAAAAACTGCAATGAAAGCGTCACTGCTCAATAAGCTGGACATCCTCCAGGACCGTTTCGAGGAACTGACCGCCTTGCTTGGCGATGGCGAAGTCATTTCCGATCAGAACAAGTTCCGCACCTATTCCAAGGAGTACGCGGAAGTTGAGCCGATTGTCGCCACCTATAAGCAGTTGCTCAAAGTTCAGGCCGATCTCGAGGGTGCCCAGGCACTGCTCAAAGACAGCGACCCGGACATGCGTGAAATGGCCGTTGAAGAGGTGCGTGAAGCCAAAGACCGGCTGATCGAACTGGAAGGCGACCTGCAACGCATGCTGCTGCCCAAGGACCCGAACGATGGGCGCAACGTCTTCCTGGAAGTGCGCGCCGGCACCGGCGGCGACGAGGCGGCGATTTTCGCCGGCGACCTGTTCCGTATGTATTCGCGCTACGCCGAACGCCGCGGCTGGCGGGTAGAAATCCTCTCGGAAAACGAAGGCGAGCACGGCGGCTATAAAGAAGTCATCGCCCGCGTCGAAGGCGACAACGTCTACGGCAAGCTCAAGTTCGAGTCCGGCGTGCACCGCGTGCAACGGGTGCCGGCTACCGAATCCCAGGGCCGTATCCACACCTCGGCCTGCACCGTGGCGGTGTTGCCCGAGCCGGATGAGCAGGAAGCCATCGAGATCAACCCCGCCGATTTGCGCGTCGATACCTACCGCTCCTCGGGCGCCGGTGGCCAGCACGTGAACAAGACCGACTCGGCGATCCGCATCACCCACTTGCCCACGGGCATCGTGGTCGAGTGCCAGGAAGAACGTTCCCAGCACAAGAACCGCGCCCGGGCGATGTCCTGGCTGTCGGCCAAGCTCAACGACCAGCAGACCAGCGCCGCGGCCAACGCCATCGCCAGCGAGCGCAAGTTGTTGGTGGGCTCGGGGGATCGCTCCGAGCGCATCCGCACCTACAACTTCGCCCAGGGCCGGGTCACCGATCACCGGGTCAACCTGACGCTCTATAGCCTCGACGAAATCCTCGCCGGCGGCGTAGACGCGGTCATCGAGCCGTTGCTGGCCGAGTACCAGGCCGACCAATTGGCCGCGATAGGTGAGTAAATGACCATTATTGCCAGCCTGCTGCGGGCGGCCGAACTGCCCGACTCGCCCACCGCCCGCCTCGATGCCGAGTTGCTGTTGGCCGCTGCCCTGGGCAAGTCCCGCAGTTTCCTGCACACCTGGCCGGAGCGCATTGTCAGCAGCGAAGCGGCGCTGACGTTCGCCCAGTACCTGCAACGGCGGCGCAGCGGCGAGCCCGTGGCCTACATCCTGGGCCAGCAGGGTTTCTGGAAACTGGACCTGGAAGTCGCGCCCCACACCCTGATTCCCCGCCCTGACACCGAGTTGCTGGTGGAAGCGGCGCTGGAACTGTTGCCCGCAACCCAGGCGCAGGTGCTGGACCTGGGCACCGGCAGCGGCGCTATTGCCCTGGCCCTGGCCAGCGAGCGCCCGGCGTGGCAGGTGATGGCGGTGGACCGCATCCTCGAAGCCGTAGCCCTGGCCGAGCGCAACCGCCAGCGTCTGCATTTGAGTAACGTCACGGTGCTGAACAGCCATTGGTTCGATGCCTTGGGCGAGCACCGTTTTGGGCTGATTATCAGTAACCCTCCCTACATAGCGGCGGCCGACCCCCATCTGGTGGCCGGCGACGTGCGCTTCGAGCCAGCCAGTGCGCTGGTGGCGGGCGTCGATGGCCTGGATGATTTGCGCCTGATTATCGCCCAGGCCCCCGCGCACCTAGAGGCCGGCGGTTGGTTGATGCTCGAACACGGCTACGACCAGGCTGGGGCGGTGCGTGATTTACTGGTGACCCGGGGCTTTACCCAGGTGCATAGCCGCACCGACCTGGGTGGCCATGAACGCATCAGCCTGGGGCGCCTGCCGTGCTGACCGATCAGGAGCTGTTGCGCTATAGCCGGCAGATCCTGTTGCAGCACGTCGACATCGACGGCCAATTGCGCCTGAAAAACAGCCGCGTGCTGGTGGTCGGTCTCGGAGGCCTCGGCGCGCCGGTGGCGCTGTACCTGGCGGCGGCGGGCGTGGGCGAACTGCACCTGGCGGATTTCGATACCGTCGACCTGACCAACCTGCAACGCCAGATCATCCACGACACCGACAGTGTCGGCCTGAGTAAGGTCGATTCGGCACTGCGGCGCCTGGGCGCGATCAACCCCGAGATTCGCCTGGTGCCCCATCGTGCGGCGCTGGACGCCGATAGCTTGGCGACGGCGGTGGCAGGGGTGGACGTGGTTCTTGATTGCTCCGACAACTTCTCCACCCGCGAAGCGGTGAACGCGGCGTGCGTGGCCGCAGGCAAACCCTTGGTCAGCGGCGCGGCGATTCGCCTGGAAGGGCAGTTGTCGGTGTTCGACCCGCGCCAACCGACAAGCCCGTGCTACCACTGCCTCTACGGTCATGGCAGCGAAGCCGAACTCACCTGCAGCGAGGCCGGCGTGCTTGGTCCGTTGGTGGGCTTGGTGGGCAGCCTGCAAGCCCTGGAAGCCTTGAAACTGCTGGTCGGTTTCGGCGAGCCGCTGGTGGGCCGCCTGTTGTTGATCGATGCCCTGGGCACGCGGTTTCGCGAGTTGCGGGTCAAGCGCGACCCCGGTTGCAGCGTGTGCGGGGCGGCCCATGGTTGAAGCGCCGATTGGCGTGTTCGACTCCGGCGTCGGCGGGTTGTCGGTGCTGGAGGAAATCCATCGCCTGCTGCCCAACGAATCGCTGCTGTATGTCGCTGACTGCGGCCATGTTCCCTATGGCGAAAAATCCCCGGAGTTCATCCGCGAGCGTTGCCGGGTGATGGCGCAGTTCTTCCAGCAGCAAGGGGCCAAGGCCTTTGTGCTGGCCTGTAACACGGCGACGGTGGCGGGCGTGGCGGACTTGCGTCGTGATTATCCCGATTGGCCGATTGTCGGCATGGAGCCGGCGGTCAAGCCAGCCGCCGCCGCGACGCGCAACGGCGTGGTGGGGGTACTGGCGACCACGGGTACGCTCAAAAGCGCCAAGTTCGCCGCGTTGCTCGACCGCTTCGCCACCGACGTGCAGGTGGTCACCCAGCCTTGCCCGGGCCTGGTGGAACTGATTGAAGCGGGCGACCTGCACAGCCCCGCGGTGCGCCAGCTCTTGCAGGGTTACCTGGACCCGTTGCTGGCGGCGGGGTGCGACACCATCATCCTTGGCTGTACCCACTATCCCTTCCTAAAGCCCCTGCTCAAGCAGATGCTCGGCGACGACATCAGCCTGATCGACACCGGCGCCGCCGTCGCCCGCCAGCTCCAGCGCTTGCTGGCCGAGCGGCAATTGCTGGCAGCGGGCCCGGCCCGGCCCACGCAGTTCTGGACCAGCGCTAGTCCAGAACACATGAGAAACATCCTACCCTTGCTGTGGAATAAATCTGGCGTTGTGAGAAGCTTTGGTCTGTAAGAAGAAAATGAAGTAAAAGCCCTAAAAAAGCCTGAACTTCTGCCGAAATGGCGATTTCTATAGCTAGGCTGATGAGCAATATCAAAAAACACCGTAACCGTTAGGAAAGGGAAGTTTCTTATGACGCGACTGATCTGTTTGGCGGCGCTTGCCGCCGCTATGTTGGGGCAGAGTTTTTCGGCGCAAGCAGCAGGTGTCGAATTTGGGGTGGGGCAGACCAGCGATTCGACTATGACGTATCGCTTGGGGATGCAATGGGATTGGGATAAGAGCTGGCTGCAAAGTGATGTTGGGCGCCTGACCGGTTATTGGAGCGGCGCCTACACCTTCTGGGACGGCGATGAGACGTCCAGCAACCACAGCCTCTCGTTCTCGCCGGTGCTGGTGTACGAATTTGCCGGTGACTCGTTCAAACCGTACATCGAGGCAGGGATTGGCGTAGCGGCATTCGCCAATACCGAGTTGGAAACCAACAAGCTGGGCTCGTCCTTCCAGTTCGAGGACCGCTTGGGTTTCGGCGTGCGTTTCAAGGGCGGGCATGAGGTGGGCGTGCGTGCGACTCACTACTCCAACGCGGGCATCAGCAGCCCGAACGATGGTGTGGAAAGCTACGCGTTGCACTACACCATGCCACTCTAAACAAGCCGCTGGCGCAGGCCCTCAAGCATGAGGGCCTGCGCCCGGTTTCAGCGGTACACCGTGGCGATACCCTGGCGCTCGTCCAGGCATTCCGGCGCGCCCATCTCGAACTCGCGGCAAATCAGCGGGCGTTTCTCGTAGATGGTGCACATCATGCTGTTGCGATCCAGTGCGGCGCACCAGCCGTCATCCAGGCGCAGCATCACTTCCCCGCCCCAATCGTCGGTGTCGATAAAACGCTCAGGCACGCCCGTGTCGGTGATAAGCATCACTTCCAGTTGGCAGCAGCATGCGGCGCAGGTGGAGCAGGTCACCGCGGGGGGGGTGATGTCGATCAGGGGGATGGTGGTCATAGCGGCGCAGTGTAAGGCAGGGCAGCGCGGCTGTGTGAAAGGCCTGACGGACGATGCGCCAGGCCTTGGGGCTTTTAAGGCAGCAACACTTCGATGGAACCGTCGGCGCTCATGCTCACCTGGCTGGTGCCGGCCTCGACTTGCGGGGTCACGGCGCCTGCGTCCATGGCCTCGGCCTTCATTGCCATCGGTGCGCGCAGGTAGGGCTGCGGGTAGCCGTTGCTGTTGAGGTTCAGGTTGACGATCTTGTAGCCCTTGCCGCCTAGCGCCTCGGTGGCCAGTTGCGCGCGGGCCTTGAAGGCGTTGACCGCGTCCTTGAGCAGGGCGTCTTCGCTGGTCTTGCGGGTGGCGGTGGCGATGGCGAAGTCCATGCCGCCCATTTTCAGGTCGGTGAGCAACTCGCCGGTGAGCTTGGACAGCGCGGCGAAATCGGCGCTTTCCAGGCGCAGTTCGGCCCGTTCACGCCAACCGGTGATTTTCTCGCCCTTGTTGTCGTACACCGGGTAGCTGTTGCGGCTGCCCTGGCGCAGGGTGATGCCCTTGACCTGGCGCGCCTGGCCCAGGGCCTTGTTCATGGTGGTGCTGATGGCCGCGGCAAGCTTGGCCGGGTCGGCGTTCTGCTCTTCGGTGTAGAGGGTGACGATCATCAAGTCTCGCGCCACTTCCTGGCTGACTTCGGCGCGCAGCGAGATCTGGTTGTAGTGCAACTCGTCGGCGGCCAGGGCTGGCAGGCTGGCCAGGGTAGCGGTGCCGAGGGCGAGAAGGGCGGCGCTGCGACTGAAACGGTGCATAGGGGCTCCTTGGATGCGGGGCGCAGGGAGTGCGAAACGGGCCTGCGCTGAAACCATCAGACTGTAGCCTCTATCGGGCGGTTCACCCAATTACAACTTCGATACAACTGGCCCTGTCTCTACGTAGCAAGCGGGCTTGCCCGCGCTGGATGGTATAGCCGTCCTGTTTCGGGAGCGCTATGCCGATCGCCTGCAGGAAGCCTGTGTCCGTTTGCCGCAGTTTGCCTGTGGGGGCCGTGGCTTGGTTATACTGCTGCCGATCCGCCCTGAGCGCTCATCAGGAGAGCTCATGCTCGCCGCCGCACAACCCTTGTCCGCCACGCGCCAGAACCTCTGGCGCCTGACTTTCATCCGCATTCTGGTCCTGGCCGCGCAAGCCGGCTCGGTGGGGCTCGCCTATTGGCTGGATCTGCTGCCGCTGCCGTGGTTCCAACTGGCGATCACCCTGGGCTGTTCCATGCTGCTGTGCGCGGTGACAGCGGTGCGGTTGCGCACCTCGTTGCCGGTGACGGAGCTGGAATACGCGCTGCAACTGGCCTGCGACCTGTTCCTGCACAGTGCCCTGTTGTATTTTTCCGGCGGCTCGACCAACCCTTTCGTGTCCTATTACCTGGTGCCGCTGACCATCGCTGCCGTCACCTTGCCGTGGCGTTTCTCCCTGATCCTCTCCGGCATTGCCCTGGCGCTCTACACCTTGCTGCTGGTGCGCTTCTATCCTCTGGAAACCTTCCCCATCGCCCGGGAAAACATGCAGATCTACGGCATGTGGCTCAGTTTTGCCCTGGCCGCGGCGGTGATTACCTTTTTTGCCGCACGCATGGCCGAAGAATTGCGCCGCCAGGAAGAGCTGCGCGCCATCCGCCGCGAGGAAGGCCTGCGCGATCAGCAATTGCTGGCCGTGGCCACCCAGGCTGCCGGCGCCGCCCATGAACTGGGCACGCCTTTGGCAACCATGAGCGTGCTGATTAAGGAAATGCGCCAGGACCACCACGACCCGCTGTTGCAGGACGACCTGAGCGTGCTGTCCGACCAGGTCAAGTTGTGCAAAGAGACGCTGCAGCAACTGGTGCGTGCGGCCGAGGCCAATCGGCGCCTGGCGGTGGACATGCAATACGTCACCGATTGGCTCGACGAAGCGCTGAACCGCTGGCACCTGATGCGCCCCGAAGCCAGCTATCGCCTACAGCGCGTGGGCCAGGGCACGGTGCCACGCCTGGCACCGCCGCCGGACTTGACCCAAGCCCTGCTCAACCTGCTCAACAATGCCGCCGACGCTTGCCCCGAAGGGCTGGAGGTGCGCCTGGACTGGGACAGCGAAACCCTGACCATCAGTATTCGCGACCACGGTGCCGGTGTACCGCTGGCGATTGCCGAGCAGATCGGCAAACCATTTTTTACCACCAAGGGCAAAGGTTTCGGCCTGGGCCTGTTTTTGAGCAAGGCCAGCGTGACCCGCGCCGGTGGCTCAGTGAAACTCTACAGTCATGAGGAAGGTGGCACGCTGACCGAGCTGCGCCTGCCCCGTGTCGCCCGAGGAGACGAACATGAGTGACGAAACCCAAGTCGAAGGTGAAGAACTGCCGCACCTGTTGCTGGTAGATGACGACGCCACCTTTACCCGCGTCATGGCCCGCGCCATGAGCCGCCGCGGCTTTCGCGTGACCACCGCCGGTTCCGCCGAAGAAGGGCTGGCCATCGCCCAGCAGGACGTGCCGGAGTACGCGGCCCTGGACCTGAAAATGGATGGCGACTCCGGTTTGGTGCTGTTGCCCAAGCTGCTGGAAATCGACCCGGAAATGCGCGTGGTAATCCTCACCGGTTATTCGAGCATCGCCACCGCCGTCGAGGCTATCAAGCGCGGTGCGTGCAATTACCTGTGCAAACCGGCGGACGCCGATGACGTGCTGGCGGCCCTGCTGTCCGAACACGCCGACCTCGACACTCTGGTGCCGGAAAACCCGATGTCGGTGGATCGCCTGCAATGGGAGCACATCCAGCGGGTGCTGACCGAACACGAAGGCAATATCTCCGCCACTGCCCGCGCCCTGGGCATGCACCGGCGCACCTTGCAGCGCAAGTTGCAGAAGCGCCCGGTTCGCCGCTGACCCTCGCGCCTGCCTGAGCCCAGCGGCTTGGGCAGGTGTGCTGCTCCCTCTACTTGGCTGCGCACCCTGCGCGATCACCGGTTTTTGTACGACGATCGGTTTTTTTGCGTGGGATACGGCCAGTGCCCTCAATCGCCTGATCGCAACCCCGCTGGCCTGGCCTATGATTAGCCCCCTAATGACAGGCACAAGGTCCACCGCCCATGCTGGCAATCTTTCTGGAAACCCTGACTATCACCGCGCCGGTGTTCGCGATGCTGTTTTTGGGGGTGTGGCTCAAGCGTATTGGCTGGATCAACGACAGTTTTATCCACACCGCGTCATCCCTGGTGTTCAACGTCACCATGCCGGCGCTGCTGTTCATGGGCATCCTGCATGCCGACTTGCGTTCGGCGTTGCAGCCGGCGCTGCTGATCTACTTCACCGTCGCCACCCTGGTGGGTTTTTCCCTGGCCTGGGCCTGGGCGATCTGGCGTTGCCCGCACCAAGACCGAGGCATCTATACCCAAGGCGCCTTTCGCGGCAATAACGCGGTGATCGGCCTGGCGCTGGCGGCCAGCATGTACGGCGACTACGGGATTTCCCTGGGGGCGATTCTCGCGGGGCTGGTGATCCTGCTCTACAACTCCCTGTCCACCGTGGTGCTGGCGGTGTACAGCCCGGTTATCAAGTCCAACCCCTTGAGCATCGCTAAGAGTGTGCTGAGCAACCCGCTGATTCTGGCGGTGCTGGCGGCCGCGCCGTTCGCGTACTGGCAGATCGGTTTGCCACGCTGGCTGGAAACCTCCGGCACTTACCTGGCGCAAATGACCCTGCCCCTGGCGTTGATCTGCATTGGCGGCACCTTATCGTTGGCGGCGCTGCGTGAAAGCGGGCGGCTGGCCCTGAGTGCCAGCCTGGTGAAAATGATCGGTTTGCCGACGCTGGCGACCCTCGGCGCCTGGGCCTGGGGGTTTCGCGGCGCGGAGTTGGGGATTTTGTTCCTGTACTTCGCCAGCCCCACGGCGGCCGCCAGTTTTGTCATGGCCCGGGCGGCCAATGGCAATCATCAACTGGCCGCCGCGATCATCGTCATCACCACCCTGATGGCGGCGGTCACGACCAACATCGGCATCTTCCTGTTGCAGTGGGGCGGTTGGATCTAGCCTTGGCTTGCTGTTGGTTCGGATAGGGTCACGCAGGTAGGCGCCAGGACCGGTGGCAGGGCACCGGGGTAGCGATCCGGCAGCATGCGACCTGGCTGGTGGCGACAAAGCCATCGGCAAATTCGGCTTCGATAAAGGTGGTGGTCCAACCTTGGCCGGGATGTCGATCCGCACGTGAGCGGTGCGGTTGTGATTGAGGTCTATGGACGTTGCTTCATAGCGCACACCGCTGGGGTAGCGGAAATCCCGCGCGAGCGGGTTATGCGCCGACCACCGGGTCAGTTTCACCGCCGGTTCAGATAAGCGCAGTGTCAACCGCTGTTGCGCGCCATGGGTTGTGGTGGTGGCAGTAAGGCTGGGTAAAGCTGCGTTTTTCCACGTCTTACAGATGTTGCGTGCCCGTGGGGGGGCAATCCAGTGGGCGTGAAAATTGTTCCTGTTTATAGCAGCTCAATACTTCATTGAAGTTCGACTGGTTGGATTAAAAACACATTTGGAAGCCTGGTGATACGTAACTTTCCGCGCTGAAGAAAGTGCTCGTTGATACGACTGTCAGGCAAATCGTTGGGCGGTTGCAGGAGCTGAGTGCAACACGGTTATTGAATTGAAGCGGGCGCATCGTGCCGCATAGTCATGGCGTTCTGCATCACCTCGCCCATCATTTCGATCGGACATTTGAAATCGAAGCGTTTA